>JABWAJ010000139.1 GCA_013361075.1 Saprospiraceae bacterium
TACGTAGAAGTACAGTTGGATAAGTTTGAGTTGTTGCATTCACAAACTTAATCATAACTGGCTTCTACGTTTTTGCCCCTGATTCGCATGACTCATGTTCTTCGGTTTCCCGTTTATCAGGATAGTTTTTTCTTCAAAAAATCCAGTGCGAGGGCATTGGCTTTGTCTGAATTTGATTTGTCGTAGCTAGGATTGCTCGGGTTTGCAAAACCGTGATCCGCATCGAAGGTATGAATGTCCAGTTTCTTGTTTGTGGCTTTTGCTAAATTCTGGAAATTCGCTACCACGTCGCCGGTAATCCATGCGTCTTTTCCTGCAAAAATGCCAAGGACATCAGCCTGCAGCGGGGCCAATTCGGCTGCTTTTTCAAGGGGCATGCCGTAATACATCACGCAACCTGCAGCTTGTTTGCCTGCCAGTACGGAGGCCCGGAGCGACCAACCGCCGCCAAAGCACCATCCGATGCTGGCTACACGGGCAGCAGAGCCTGCATGTGCCAGCGCACCTTTTACAATGGCTTCGCACCGCTCAACGGTTGCTGCCTGCATGTAGGCGGCGGCATCTTCTTTTTTCGTGGCTACTTTGCCATCGTACATATCAAGTGCCATCACAGTCACATCTCCAAGTTCGCCAAACAGTCTTTCTGCTTCTTGTTTAATGTGGTCGTTCAGCCCCCACCACTCCTGAATAACGAAAAGTACTTTGTTCGTTTCGGTTTTTGGCTTAAGCAAATAAGCACTACCCTGTTTGCCATCGGGCGTGGAAAAAGAAATCATCTCTCCTTTGCCTTTAAAGCTCAGGTTTTCAGGATCCTCGTGCGCTTGCTGAAAACTGGGATCGCTTGCAAATTTTGCCATGCCTTCTGCATCTGCAGAACCACCTTGAGGTGCATTACTGCAACCTACAGCCAGCAGGGAAAGGGCGATTAAAGAAAATGCAGCTCTAATTATCATAGGAATAAGGTTTTGGTTTCGGCCTTACAAAACTAGATAGCAATCGATTGTTCAATTTGGGGCTTCGAATAGCTCAGCAGAGATTCAAATAAAATGCGGCCATCTGTATTCCCAAGAATGCTTTCGGATGCACGTTCAGGGTGCGGCATCATGCCAAACACATTGCGCCGTTTATTACAAATGCCTGCAATCTTGTTTAAAGCACCATTGTGATTGGCTGCTTCGGTGATTTTTCCCTGCTTATCGCAATACCGGAACAGTATCTGGTCATTAACCTCAAGCGCCTGTAGCGTTGCTGCATCAGCATAATAACGTCCCTCTGCATGGGCAATAGGAATTTCAAGCGCTTTTGTCAGATCAACAGCTGCTGTAAGGGCGCTATTCCGGGTCTGGGCCTTCAGGTAGACATTTTTACAAATAAACTGCTGGTTGCTGTTGCGCAACAGCACGCCTGGCAATAAATGGGCTTCACACAGAATCTGAAAACCATTGCAAATCCCCCAGACGTAGCCGCCCGCGGCAGCAAAATCTACTACCGAAGCCATGATCGGGGAAAAGCGGGCAATGGCGCCTGCACGAAGATAATCCCCGTAAGAAAAACCACCCGGCAGCACAATACAATCTCCTTCATTAAACCCACTTAAAGAAGGGTCTTTATGCCAAAGCTTGACTACCTCCTGTTGCATCACCTGCTCCAGAACGTGAACTACATCATCATCACAATTAGAACCCGGAAAAACAACAACACCAAATTTCATAAACCAAAATTTACATCCCCATGAAATACCCTTTGTATTGCCAGCAAAGGATCAGTACCAGTAAAACGAGGTGTAGCATCTCTGCCCACCGTCTGGAAAAATATATAAAATTAAAAGAGATCAATATTCCAAGGGGTACGGCAGTAACCAATAAATGTTCGATAGGTACCTCTTTTTGAATGCAGGTTGTAAGCCCTCCGATCAATAAAGCCCAATACAGGATGCTGATTTTTTTCTGCACCTGCATCTGCATTTTGAAATTGTAGATGCCCGTACTTCCTATAGTTGTTAATACAAGCAACAACCAAAATGACAATTCGACGATGGAAGTCCAGGATTCAGATTTAGCAAAAGACCAAAATTCAAAAGGGGTTATGAACTGGGTATTAAGAAACAGCTGCAACTCATTATCCCAGAAACAGTACAAGGCAGTGAGCAGGTAAGGTGCTATCATGCCCGCCAGGAGCATCAGGCGCTCTCTAATTTTATAGGCTCTTAAAACATTCAGACCCGCCATCCCCACAAACAACAACAACAGGTAAGCAGGGTAAAACAACGCGGCCACCCCCAACCAAAAACCAACATTAAAAATGAGGTCAGCACAAGAGGGCTGTTTGTAGGTTTTCATCAACACCCCGATTGCAATGATCAGGAAGGTATTGGCCATATGAATGGGAGAAAAACACAAAAAACCAGGCAGCGAACTGGCTATCAAAATATAAAATAGCCCGGGAAAAAGACTTACTTCCAAAGCCAGGCGATGATTGCTGGCAAGAACATTAATGAAAACAGCCTGCAAAGACAAGAGCCCCAGTGTGAGCAGGGACGGAAGCAAACCATGGGTTCCGGTTAATGCATACAACCAGGAAGCCAATATCCCTGAATGTTCCGATACAGGCACAGTACTTTCACCCGGCGACAACAAGGGCGACAGGTGCAGTAGCGCTGCATAAAAAATAAGAAGCGCACTGGCGGCTAACTGATTGGTTCGAAGAAAACTTAGCACTCGTTCAGATCATGGTAAAAATCAAGGCGAAAATAGAAAAAAATACGGGGCTAAAAATTTTTTGTGCACCTGGAACTTTTTTAAAACGGGATTGCGTTACGCCAATATGCATTTTTTAGTATGCATAATCCATTAAACCAAACACATCTTACTATGAGTTCTTCCATTTCATTGGCCACCAGCCTGAATACAGCAATTCATGTAGACGGATCAGGCCAAAAAACCGAAGCCAGTCTCATTGGCAACAAAATTGCAAAATTTACCTACAGTAGCAGTGACATCCAACTGACCGAAGAAACTTCTGTACCCGCCGGGACAACCCAAGTATTGGATGGCACAGATTTCCACTGGACTGTGAGTTACCGGCCCTCAACGCATACGGTTTGGATTGTTGGCACCAGTGACTCAGATATGGGGCTTGGCATCAAAGTTTACCCCATCGATATGGACGACAATGATTTTTACCTGCAAAAAGATTCTTCGGGAGACTTAGTGCTTACGTTGGTCTAAGCCAACTTTTATTTCGGAGAGGCTTCTTCCAGTACTTTCCGGAGGCTTTGGCCTTTAAGCTTGCTCTGACACCAGAGGGTAAATTCATCCAGTCCACCGAGCCTGCGGCTTTGTGGATTGGATGCTAACCCATTGAGGTAATTTAACAACTTCCGCACAGCTTCTTCTTTTTCGCGCACAACCGGAGGGGCAGTCATTACTTTTGTAATAAGATTTAAGATTGTGGTTTCAAGGCTTTCCTTTTTGCTATCAGGTTTCGGTGCTTTGGAGCCCGGGTCTGATTTCCTGAAATATTTCCTGGCGGCACGGATTGCCTTTTCCTGGCGATCGGCTTTTGCTTCAAGCAGAATGACGCGCAGCAAAAAAGCCTTTCGTACAAGATCTTCCCGGATGGAACTGTCTGAATGAACAATCAACCTTAGCAGCCAGGTTTCACAATAGGAATAATCCTCCGCAAAAAAAGCAGCCATAGCCGCGTTGTAAATGATGGCCATCTTTCTCTTCAGGGAAAGCGGGTAAATCCGGATCCCTTCTTCTATCATGGGCAGCATGTTTTGGGCTTTATCAATATTCCCGCTGTTCAGGTAATAAAATAGTTCCTGCACGATAATGAACCGGAATATCAAAGCCTTACCGTTTGCTGTAGTGGAATTGCGCTCCCGGATTCGCTGGATCAGGCCTATTGTTTTTTCAAATTCCTGGTTTAAAAATAAAAAGCTGATTACTTTGGTTAGCGATATTTGGTAGCGGAAAAGCTCTTCCTGTTTCAGCGCCGGATGATTCTCCCACCACTCCAGCAGCTGATTTGCATAAATATGGCTTTCTTCTACCTGGTTTTCCGCTATTTTATGGAGCAGACCTATCTGGTAGCGCCTGAGCCGGGCAAAAGCTGAGAGTTGTTCCGGCTTTTTTTGCGAAAAAAGGGCGTTAATTTTGTTAACCAGTTCTATGGTCCTTTCATCGTTTGAAATGAATAAATTCTGGCGATTGACGGCATTGGAAACGATGGCATATAAATCTTCATAAGCCATTTCTTCATCCAATACTTCCATTATGTGTTCCTTTTCGGAAATGAGTGAAGCGATTTTGTCAGCCTCATTGGTCCCCTCAAGACTCCAGATAAGGGTACGTTCTATTCGGTTAAGATCCAGCAGTGCAATGTAGTTGTGAAACTTTTTGGAAAGTTCTTTGGCTTTAATGATGCGTTTCTCGGCTTGCTTGTACAAGCCGCGGTCTCGCAAAAAAATGGAATCACAAATCATGTCCCTGATTTGGATGTGAGCAAAACTCCCATGATTGTACTGGCGCATGGCCTGAAGGAGCACCCGGTACAAGTAGTGCATGTCCTGGTTCAGGTTTTCACCGGTTTTTTTGCCCCTGCTGCTTTTATTTTTGCCGAGCAACTTGTCAATTAAAGCACTTTCCTCATAGCGATCCAGTTCGCACAGGGCGTCAAACAAAGCTACATAGTTGATGTCAGTAGCTTTGTTGCCAGCAGCAAAGACTTTGAAGTAGCGTTTTTCGCTTACAGACAAAGTGTGGATCAGTTCAAACAGTTCTTCTTGTATCCCGGCCATAAAAAAGAATTGTTATGGCAAGATAAAGAGAATGGCAGGATTTTTGGAAAAAATAAACAAAGATGACTTATTGTTATATTTATAATAATGATAAACAATATTTTGATTTTATTTATTAATGTTTTTAAACAAAAAAAGGTGTTTTAGAAACCTTGAAACCCGTCATTTATTAATGAAAGTTTTGCAAAAACAGGGTGTATCTTTGCAATAAGCAATAATTCAAGAAAAAAGGCCTGGACACCACAACAGGTCAGTTTTTGGAAAACTGTTAACTTTCCTCAGTTGAATTTTTTCTGCCTCTAATAATACACTTTGAACAAACCACAGGAAACGCTCGAACAAGCCCTAAGCCTACCCAAGAATAAACCCCAATTCAGACGTGTCATTCTGGTGTAAGGTCAAGGCACGTGATCTCAGGAAGTATGCCTACACGACCAGGATACCCCAAAAAACCTAAACCCCGGTTAACATACAAGTATTGGTCACCCGACTGATACATTCCCGCCCATTGTTTGTAAACATACTGAATTGGGCTCCACTTAATGAACCCCGGTACTTCAATGCCAAATTGCATGCCATGTGTATGACCTGAAAAGGTAACAGCAATGTCTTTGTAATCTGTCAGGACTTGTCCATTCCAGTGAGAAGGGTCATGAGAGAGCAATAATTTCAAATCGGCTCCTTCTGTACCCCTGTTTGCTTTTTCCAGATCTCCATATTTAGGGAAACGAAGATGGGTGGAGTAGTTTTCGACGCCGATAACTGCAATCCTGGCACCATTCACTTCCAGCATACGGTTTTCATTCATTAGCAAATTCCAGCCCAGCGAATGGTGGATTGATTTCAATTTCTCCAGATTATCCCGCTTATGTTGCTCGCTGGGCCATGGTACATAATCGCCGTAGTCGTGGTTTCCAAAAATTGAAAAAACGCCAAAGCGGGCTTCAATTTTATCAAAAACATCCATGAAGTCATCCATTTCATCAGCTTTGTTGTTAACCAGATCGCCTGTGAAAAAGACGAGGTCGGGTTTTAGCTTATTGATCATGGAGATGGCTTCCCGAACGGGCTCTTTAAATGTAAAACTTCCGGAGTGAATGTCTGATATTTGAATGATCCGCAATCCGTTCAGGGCTTCAGGCAGGTTTTTTAAAGCCAGTTTTTCACGAAAAACGGTATAACGATAAGGGTTGCGCAACAAACCATAAGTAAGGGAAACAAAAGGCACGCTTCCCAGGAACAAAGCTACCTGCGACAAAAACCTCGATCGTCCTGCATCAAAACGATTATCGGCGCTGACTGCCTGGTAGCCCCAGGTGAGCAATCGTCGGAAATCATCTATGAGGAGAATGCCTGCAATGAGGAATTTGGAAAAATAGACGATGAAAACAAAGGTGCGCAGGAATACGAAGACGTTTTTATTCCACGTAGAGGTATCCGTAAAGTTGCTGAACAACAAAAACGTTATGGTGATTAATGGGGCCAGCCAGTAGAGGATCTGGACAGCAGTTTTAAGGGGTAGCGTCCAGTTCTGTATGATGATTTTGAACGCCTGGAACACATACCAGTCAAAAAGAAGGATCACCGTGATCCAGATGAACAGTCGCATAAGTGAAGTCTTTTCTTACTACTAAAAAGGCATCAAAGCGACTTTTGTTGCAAAACTATGAAACAGGGGTTTGTTTTTCAAAAGGCTCTTCGGCATCAGAGGTGCCTCCGGCTGCAACAGTTGTAGTAGCTTCCAGGGAAGATATCGGGGGTTCAGCGGGTTGGTGCGCACTGAAAAAGCTTCGCTGAAAAAGCAAAATATAAAGCACGCCTACGGTAATGGCCGTGTCTGCAAGGTTAAAAACGGGGCTGAAAAAAGTAAATGATTCGCCACCCCAGAATGGAAACCACTCCGGATAAGTACCTTTGAGTACCGGAAAATAAAGCATGTCTACAACCCGGCCATGCAAAAATCCGGCGTAACCTCCGTTTTCCGGAAAAAGCTCTGCCACGCCACAATGGTAGCAGGATTCGGAAAAAATGAGGCCATAAAACGCACTGTCAATGATATTGCCGATTGCACCGGCCAGAATGCAGGCGAAACTGAATAAGAGGCCGAATGGTGCTTTGTTTTTGATAAGGATACGGAGATAATAGATCAGGAAGCTAACTGCCAGGATCCGGAACAAACTCAGGGCCAGTTTGCCATACTCCCCGCCAAGGGCCAGGCCAAATGCCATTCCATTGTTTTCAACAAAGTGAATTTGGGCCTTTTCGGAACCGAACAGAAAGATCGAGTCGCCGTGCACTAAATTGGTTTTGACCCATATTTTCAACGCCTGGTCCAAAATCAGAACCAAAATTACAATGACGGTTATTTTGATCGAGTGCTTCAATTTTCTGAAAGATTTGGTGCGATACAATAGGCACCGGGCAGAAGATCTGCCAGATGCGGATGGATTACTAACGTCCGCAAAAATAAAGAGGTTTATGAAAAGTGCCGATTTATCTCGGCAGATTCAAGATTAGTGACTACTATCGGTGGAAAAAGCAAGCAAAAGTGGCTTCTTTCGGGTGTTCAGGGCCAGGTAACTTTCATTTGTAGAAAACTTCCTGCACTACTTCTTCGCGTTTGGTTCGACTGATGGGGATTTTGTGCTTTTGAATTTCAAGCAGGTTGCCATCGAGTGCCTGTACTTTGTCTTTGGCGACAATATAAGATTTGTGCACCCTTACAAAATTGCTTTTCGGCAACAAATCCTCGAGGTTTTTCAAACTCTCTAAGGTTACATAGCGGGCATCATGGCAAACAATGCGGACATATTCTTTCAATCCTTCAACGAAGAGAATGTCTTCATAGCGTACTTTAACAACTTTGCCGTCGACTTTTATGGAAAAAAAAGCACGATTCTCTTCAGCCTCAGGGAAAACAAAGGAGGGGTCGGCAGCTTGTCTGGGGCTTTCACGAAGGCGCTCTTTGGCTTTGTTCACCGCCTGCAGGAAGCGTTCAAAGGAGAAAGGTTTCAACAAATAATCGGCTACATTCAGGCTGAATGCTTCGACGGCGAAATCGGCGTAAGCAGTCGTAAAAATGGTGACCGGAGGCCTGGGCAGGGTACGTAGTAGGTTGTTCCCACTAAGCGTAGGCATTTGAATATCGAGAAAAAGCAGGTCTATTTGTGTTTGTCCCAGTATTTCCAGTGCTTTAACCGGAGATTTGACTTTGTCAACTACTTCCAATTCCGGAATTTCTCCGATGAAAGTTTCCAACAGGTTCAGTGCAAGGTATTCGTCATCTACAAGTAAAGTCCTGATAGTAGCCATGGTTTTTTTTTCATTTCATTTCCAGCCGTACTTCAAAAGTATCTTTTTTATCATTGATTTCAAACGAGAACCGATCCGGATATTTCAGCAGCAGGCGTTTGCGGATGTTTTCAAGGCCTACTCCACCGACTTTATCCTTTTGAAGATCGTTGTCGCTTTTTGAATTGACAGTTTGGAAAAAAAGCATCCCCTGTTTTGTAGTGAGGGTAATGCGGACATAGGCCTGGTCATTGGTGTCGAAATCGCAGTGTTTCAGGCAGTTTTCTACAATGGGAATCAGGATCATGGGTTCCATCATGAAGCCTTCGGTTTGTCCTTCCACTGCAAAGCTGATATTGGCAGGCTTTTCAGAACGCAACTGGAACAACTCGATGTATTGGTTGATGTGTTCAATTTCCCTTGGAAGCGCGACTTGCTCGGCTTTTCCATCATATACCACATAGCGCAGCAGGTTTGACAAGCGCAATACCATGTTGGCTGTTTTATCAGATTTGGCAACAGCCAGCGCATAAATGTTATTCAGCGTATTGAAAAGGAAATGCGGGTTGATTTGTGCCCGAAGAAACTGCAATTGTGCTTCGTTTTGTCGGTTGATGATCTCGAGAGCTTGCTGTTCCTGGTGCTTTCGGTTTTGGAGTATCTGGTACAGTGCGCTGACCAACAAGGCACCGATATTGGTGACTAAAGCAGCCATACGCCAGCTGAATGTTTCGTTTGCCAGAAAAAGGGAAGCACGATCAATGTTGGGAAAAAGCAGATTGATGCGTGTTCGTATAAAAGTCAGCAACAATACAATCAGAATAACAAGGCCCATGTAAAGGAAATGGCGGCCACGCTCCCAGAGGCGGTTGATCAAAACCAGGTTGAGGTAAAAGATGAAGACAAGAGGCAGAATATTCCCCAGCCCGCGCAGAAGGGTAACTTCTATTGAGTAAAAGCGGCTAAAGAAGCCGATATGAACAGCAAATGCGAGGAGCCACAAAGCAATGTGCAGGCCAATCTGCAGTCTGCGGTTAATTACTTTTTCCTGAGTTTCCATGGTACATAATTGATGTTGATTCCACAAATCTACAGGTTGCCCGCTGCCTGTTCCAAAACTTTCAACTAACGGCGCTAAACCTTCAACCAGTGGTTAAATGAGCCGGAGCTTACCGCTCATTGAATTCTGGGTGCCAGAGGTTGAATAAATTTTGAGGCTGTTGGTCAGGCCCCCTTCTTTGTGCCATCAATCGAACGAAACACTTTTTTCACCTTCAAAATTATTCAGACATCATGAAACTCGCATTTCAAAAAAACGCTCAAAACCTGTTCAGCCAGGTTACCTTTCTGATGGTATTAGGCTTGATGGCCACCTCTTGCAACAAAGAAACGGAAGAACCACAGGATGTACTCACGGAAGAAGAAATTGTTGCGGTGGTAGAGGGGGCAATGCTTGCTGATACCGACGGCCTTGCTGCACAATCGGAAGATGCTGTTTACATCGCGGAGCAATATACGGTAAAAGACGGGCTTGGTGGCGGACCATGCGGCGAAACCATGGACTCAACTGTGAGCTACAACTACACAGATCCAAGAATCACAGCTTCTTATAACTCCACCTTCATCTGGACGCTGAACTGCAACAACAACTCAATCCCACAATCTCTTGATTTTGACCGCACAGCAGAAGGGAACTATGAAACGGCACGGATGATCTCTGATGACAGTGCGGTTGGCGACTGGCTGGTTGAAAACATTGTCACTGGTGCCAACTACGTCATCAATGGTTCCTATTCCCGCGAAGGCAGCCAAACATCAAAGGTTCGAAACCAAAATGCATTCACCTCCAGCCTTCAGGTGAGCTTAGATGACCTGAACTTAGACAAAGGCACACGCCGTATTGTGAGCGGGATTGCCAGTTTTACACTGAATGGCAGCGGTACGGCTGGCCGAAGCTTCAGCTACGAGGGCGACCTGGTATTCAATGGCAATGGCAGCGTGACGATTATCGTCAACGGCCATTCGCACACGATTGATTTGTATTAATCGGTAGCCGGTGGAGGGTGGACGGGCTGTCTACCCTTCACCGGCAATCATCTACCCTACACCGGCTTCTGTCCACTGCAAAATCTCATTCCCATGTACTTCCTCATTGAAAAATTTGGCATTCCCCTGGGCTGGCTGATCAGCGCAGTTTTTGTTTTTATGCGCTATCTGTTTCTTGCAGGCACGGCATTTTTCGTTTTTTACGTTCTAAAGCGCCGTAGTTGGCTGAAATTCAAGATTCAGCAGCGGTTTCCTGACCAAAAGCACATCTGGAGTGAAGTGCTGCATTCTGCTTCCACCGCATTGATTTTTGCACTGATGGGCATTGGTATTTATTTTGCACGTGCAGCCGGGTATACCCGGATTTACACGCATATCAGTCTGTTTGGGTGGGGTTATTTCATCTTTTCCATTCTGTTTATGGTGGTGTTGCACGATGCCTATTTTTACTGGATGCACCGCCTGATGCACCACCCGCGGGTATTTATGCTGTTACACCGCGTCCATCATTACTCGCGCAATCCAACACCCTGGGCTTCGCTCTCTTTTCATCCCCTGGAGGCTGTGCTGGAATTTGGCATCATCCCAATTGTCATTTTTATACTGCCATTTCACCCGCTTGCCCTATTTTTGTTTACAGCCTGGTCTTTGTTTTTTAATGTAGCAGGGCACCTTGGGTATGAGTTATTTCCCAAAGGATTTGTTCGGCACCCGATCTGGAAATGGATGAATACCTCAACGCACCACAACATGCACCACCAGCGCTCCAATTGCAATTACGGCTTGTATTTTAATTTCTGGGATCGGCTGAT
>JABWAJ010000725.1 GCA_013361075.1 Saprospiraceae bacterium
CTGTATTTGAAAAAAAGTTGGAAAAATTCAAAAACAAAGCAATGAAAATCATCAACATAATGGAGACCGTCATGTCAAAATCCGCGAGGTATTTGATCACTTTATTGATGCCGGTAAGGGCAGAAAGGGTCCCGGTCAGGCCTATTCCAAATACGGTGAGCAGTAAAAAAGAATTCCCAAGATCGAGGCTAAAGTATTGATTTAATCCGCCGATAAATTGCCCCGTACCCAGGCCTAAAGAAGCAATAACGCCGGCAATCGTGATGATCACAATGAAAAAAGGAACTGTTTTTTGAACGAATTTTGCCTTGTCGTCTACTACAATGGCCTGTAAAAAATTAGGGGCTTTGCGCAGGTACAAATTATAGGCAACAATTAACCCGAATACACTGTACATCGCCCAGGGGGTAACTCCCCAGTGGAAAAAGGTGTATTGTAACGCCATTTGTTTGGCATCCATCCCATTTACGGGCGGGTTGTGCAGGTAATAAACGGGTTCCTGAACGGCCCTCAACAACAGTCCTGAACCCATACCTGTGCTGTACAACAAGGCGATCCAGCTGAACCACGAATATTCCGGTTCGGCTGTGCCCAATCGCTTTTTGCTGATGGGTAAAAACAAAACAACCAGTGCAGTCAAAACGACCAGCAACCCTACCCACAAATAATAGTTGCTGAAAACAGCAAGCAATTGTGCATTGGTTTTGTTCAACCCCGAAACGAGAGCATCCGGAAACAACACGCCGCACACTAAAAACAATACGCTAAACAGCAGACTTGCATAGAGCAGGTAATTTTGTCTGGCTTTTTGAATCAACAACAAATTCATGATTTGTTAGACTTGTTTCGTAAATCAGGGAATCCCCTACATTTTGCAGCCAAATCCTGCACCCAAAATAATGCTGTTTTGTTGGCCGGTTTTCGTGATCAATCTGTTGCAACAGGCACGTGCGTGGCTAAAGGTAGTAAAAAAAATCTCTCTGCTTAACAACAAGTAAAAAGGCATGCAGGTAGGTGATTTTTCTAAAAATCCACAGAATACCCGATTAAAATGCCATGTGAATCTGCCTTGTTTTTACCGGTCAACCGCTTTTGATAGCGATACCCAAAATCAAAGGTATGCTGCTTACGGAACCGGTACTTGATGCCCGAGTCCAGGCGAAAACGATCCCATTCCAATGCCCCTTCCTCCAACTCCATATTTGCAGCAGGGTTGGCATAAAGACGGTGGTCTTTTTTAAACATCCATTCTACTCCGGAGCGGAATACGAAACTATGGTTCCAGATGGTTTGGCCGTCTTCCTCATTGCTGTTCATTTGCCAGGAAAGCCGGGGCTCTACTTCAATTTTTTTGGACTTATGTAAAGGCAGGAAAGTTATGTCCGCCCTGAAGCCGTGCCGGATGTCTTTTTCGCGAACATTCAGGGAGTAATTTTGAGACAGCCGAATCCAGTTTGCCGGACGGTACTCTCCCCGGATGCCGGTTACGCTGCGCCATTCGATTTCCAGATCCTGGGGCCGGTCATCCAAACCGCCTGAACTTCCAGAGCCGGTTTCATCATCATCGTCGTCGTCGTCGTCTTCTTCTTCTTCGTCATCGTCCTCTTCGCCGGGGAAAAGATAAATTTCATTAAACAAGGTATTGTATCGGCTTTCAGTTGCCTTAACTTCAGGATTGAACTGCATTTGCTGGCTGATTTCAGTCCGGAATTTTGAACCGATTTTAAAGGTTTTTGAAACTTCTATCCGGATGTTTACGCCAATATGCTGTGCATGGATTGCCGAAAGGCCAATGCATAAAAAGACAGCAAGGATCAGATTTTTTTTCATGTGCAACAGATTTATTTGCACTCATATTGCCTGCTCCCCGATATGTTACTGCTGCCTTTAGCGAAAAACAGAGATAT
>JABWAJ010000140.1 GCA_013361075.1 Saprospiraceae bacterium
GGTAGCCGCCTTCGAGCACCACGAAGCGGGTGCGCGCCGGCTGGCCGCAGTTGCGCCAGTAATGAAAGCTGAGCTTGAGCGCGATCTCGATGGCCGATGAGCCGGAGTCGGCGTACAGCACCTTGGCGTAGGGCGCGCCCGCCAGCGCCAGCAGGCGCTCGGCCAGCTTCACCGCGGGTTCGTGAGTGAACCCGGCCAGGATCACGTGTTCCAGCGTCGCCGCCTGCTGCGCCACCGTCCTGTGTAGCCTGATACATTTCCTGACTGGCCGCCTGCCAGGCAGTGTTGAGCGCAGCAGTAGCTGTATCAATCCCGTCTAAATCTTCCGATTTGTGGGCCGCTTTCAGGTTTTCAATGGCCGACTCAATGGCGCCGCGTTTATCGGCAGGAATTTTGTCGCCGTATTCCTTCAGTTGTTTTTCCGACTGGAACACGAGGCCGTCAGCTGCGTTTAGTTTTTCAACACGCTCGCGGGTTTTGCGGTCCGCTTCGGCATTCATCTGTGCGTCAGCTTTCATGCGTTCGATTTCTTCTTTCGACAGGCCGGTAGAAGCTTCGATTCGGATCTTTTGCTCCTTGCCTGTACCTTTGTCGCGGGCAGAAACATTGAGTATACCGTTGGCGTCCATGTCAAACGTCACTTCGATTTGCGGTACTCCGCGTGGCGCCGGCGGAATTCCGTCAAGGATAAAACGGCCAACCGGACGGTTATCCCGGGCCATCGGGCGCTCGCCCTGCAGGATGTGGATTTCAACCGAAGGCTGATTGTCTGAAGCAGTTGAGTATATTTTTGATTTTTTGATCGGAATCGTCGAGTTGGCCTCAATGACTACGTCAAAAATATTGCCCATGGTTTCGATGCCCATTGAAAGCGGTGTTACGTCGAGCAACAACACATCCTGAACATCGCCGCTCAATACGCCACCCTGAATGGCTGCACCAACGGCCACTACTTCATCCGGGTTCACCCCGCGGTTCGGTTTTTTGCCGAAGAACTCTTCAACAGCCTGCTGGATGCGCGGGATACGTGTAGAACCGCCTACCAGAATGACTTCATCAATATCGGCAGCAGTCAAACCTGCATCTTTCAGCGCCAGGCGGCAAGGCTCCAGGGTGCGTTGCACCAGGGAATCCGCCAATTGCTCGAATTTTGCACGGGTAAGTTTTTGCACCAGGTGCTTGGGCACGCCGTCAACTGCCGTAATGTAAGGCAGGTTCACTTCCGTTTCGCTGGAAGCAGACAGCTCAATTTTAGCTTTTTCTGCCGCATCCTTCAGGCGCTGAAGCGCCATGGGGTCTTTGCGCAGGTCAATATTTTCCTGTGATTTGAAAGCATCAGCCAGCCAGTCAATGATGACGTGGTCGAAGTCGTCGCCGCCGAGGTGCGTATCGCCATTGGTCGATTTTACTTCAAAAACGCCGTCACCCAGTTCGAGTACAGAAATATCGAACGTACCACCACCGAGGTCATACACAGCAATGGTCATGTCGCGGTTGCGCTTATCAAGGCCATAAGCCAAAGCGGCAGCTGTAGGCTCGTTGATGATGCGTTTGATTTTCAGGCCCGCTACTTCACCGGCTTCTTTGGTAGCCTGGCGCTGCGAGTCGTTGAAATAAGCAGGTACAGTAACGACAGCTTCCGTCACCTCATAGCCGAGGAAATCTTCGGCTACTTTTTTCATTTTCTGAAGTACCATGGCAGAAATTTCCTGTGGCGTATATAACCGCCCGTCAATATCTACGCGAATGGTGTCATTGTCTCCTTTAACTACTTTATAAGTAGAGCGACCAGCTTCATCCGTGCGCTCACTGAAGCGGGTACCCATGAAGCGCTTGATCGAAGAAATGGTGCGTTTGGGGTTCGTGATGGCCTGGCGTTTGGCCGGATCACCGATTTTGCGCTCGCCATTGTCCATGAAAGCGACAACCGAAGGGGTTGTACGTCTGCCTTCATCGTTTGCGATCACAATCGGTTCATTTCCTTCCATCACCGCCACACACGAGTTGGTTGTTCCTAAATCAATACCGATGATTTTACCCATTTTATGCAGTTTTGTTTTGGTTCAGCGAATGCTAACAAATTAGCAATCTGTATGCCAAGTCGAAAGGAACAGCAGTTTTATAAGCAAATGCTGACAAAAGGTTTGGATCAAAGTCCCCAAAACTGACACAAAGGGAAGGAAGGTGACAAAATGGCGGAAACTTTAGTTCGGTTTGGTGATCCATTTGCCTCCCTGCATGATCATGACGATGTTTCGCAAATCAACAATCTGCTTTTCAGGATTACCGTTAACAACCAGTAAATCAGCCAGTAAACCTGGGCGTATAAGCCCAACTTCTTTATCCAATCCAAAGATCCGGGCATTGATGGCTGTTGCACTTCGCAGTACGTCAACGGGTTTCATGCCATATTCCACCATCATTTCTAATTCTCTTGTATTGTCGCCGTGTGGAAACACTCCGGAATCGCCGCCTGCGCAAATGGTAACCCCGGCATCCAGCGCCAATTTGAAGCTGATGCGCTTTTGAAGGATGCGCTCAGGTTCGGGGTCAATGCCTTTGCGCCAACCCCGGTATTGGGAAACGGCGTCGCCGGCGGCCAGCGTCGGACACAATGCCACTCCTTTTTCTTTCATGAGTTGAAAAACAGCAGCCGTGCCACCGTCTCCATGCTCAATGGTCTGTACCCCTGCCATAATTGCCCGCCTCATGCCTTCGGCTGTTGTAGCATGGGCAACCACTGGTCGGCCGCTACTTTGGGCTGTTTCTACTACCAGGCGCAATTCGTCTTCAGTGAACGTAGGCATTGCCTGGTTTTTTAAGCCCCAGCGGTAATCGGCATAAACCTTGATTACATCTGCACCTTTGCCAATTTGCCTGCGCACGGTTTGAATCAGGTTGTCGTGGCCATCTGCTTCTTCGGCGCCCTGAGGCACTTCTACATGGTCGGCAAACCCTTTCGGACCGTAACTGCCGGTTGCCACAATGGCAGGCCCGGCTACCAGCATCCTGGGGCCCGGGATAACCCCTTTTTCAATAGCTGTTTTCAGACCGACATCTGCATACCCTGCACCTTCCGATCCAAGGTCGCGCACTGTTGTAAAACCTGCTGTCAGTGTTTCACGGGCATGAACCGTTGCGCGGATGGCCCGTTCCGCCATTGATTCATGCAGAACCTGGTCGTTCCAAACAGTTTCATTGTATGGGTGCAGGAGTAAATGAGAATGCCCCTCAATGAGGCCGGGCAATAAGGTCGCCCCTTTCATTCTGAAACTTTCGGCTCCTTTGGGTACAGCCAGGGTTGATTGGGGCCCAACAGCACTGATGCGATCGCCATTTACCAGAACGCCCCAGTTTTCGTGCATGGTTTCGCCGTCGAAAACCCGGTCGGGAAGCAATAAAATGCTCTGACTACATAGGTTTTGCAAGATCCGGAAAGTCAGGATAAGGAGGATAATAAATGGCTTCATTTTTACTTTTTTTAGGCTGGTTTCTGCCGTCGCCGCAACCGGCTGTTGAAGGCAAGTACCCAATAAACCATTACTGCTTTTTTTTCGCAGGGAGTGTTGGCTTATGGTCATCGTCGCGCACTTCCAGGTCAAGGCTGAATGGTGTCAGGTCAATGTCGCCTTGCTGGAGCCAGATGCCGGGTATTTTTTCCAGTTTGGGCCGCAAGGCTTCAAATTCGGAAGCTGTTAGATTCAACCGCAGTACTTGTTGCTTTTCACCAGAATTCACGACGTCTAAGGCTTCAGCTGTCTGGATTTTTGACTCCAGTTCTTTGTGGTTTTTCAGTTCCGTGGCAAACCCAACGACGTAGCGCCCGGGGTTTGCCCGGGCACGGATGCCGGAAATTCGGATAACGTCTCCTGATTTGAGTTCGCGTTCGAGCTTTTTAAGCAGGTCCGCAGGTGTCTGGCCATAAGCCGAAGAGTAATCCCGCCCTTTATAACTGAGGATAAAATCAAGATCAGTTATCAATTCTTTGCTGCGAAAAAGCTCCGGTTTTTGCCTCAACATGCCTATGATTTCTTTTTTCGTGAACCGGTTGTTCCAAAGAGTCATTTGATTATCAGCATGAAGCAGGCTTTCTTCATCCGGAGTATAGTATGCTTGTCCAAATACACTTTCGGGCATATTTTCGGAAAAGGCATCCCATTTGATTTGGTACGTATGCTGATCTTCCGGCTTGAGAAAACGACGGGGGTCATCACTGCCGATGATCCTGCATGTCAGGACTTCTTCTGAAATTGATCCGAATAGTTGCCGACTTCCGGGATAAACTCTGACTGATGTTTTTCCCCCGGTCGAGGGGTCATAAAACTGGAAGGTATCCAATTCATGTTTTGGTGCTTCATCCAAAAGCCCCCAGGTGCTGAACAAAACTTTGGCACCTGGTTTAATATTTTCAAATTCCTGCTCCAGGCGCTCCCGGAGTTGGGAGAAGTTCAGAGCGTCATTGCGCTCTGCCCGCAGGCGGAGTACAGGAGAATTATAGATAAAAATACCGACATTCCATTGATCCAGTTTTCGATAGGTTTGGTTGGTATAGGCTATTTGTGGCTCGGAAAGCAACATGTCCCAAAATTCTGCCGTCGTCATGAACCGCTTTTCTCCCTGAGTAAACCAATTTTTCCCCCAGGTGATACCGGAAACTCCGTACCTGAACATTTTTGGTTCGGGTTGAAGCTCCGAACTTCCGATTATCAGGATGACACGCCCGTATTTTCCACCCGGAAAAATTATCTTTTCAATGACCATGCGGTCGCCTTCTTTGAGGCTTTTTACCACGTCTTGCAGGGGCTTCAGACAAGCCTGGTAAATTTCCGGGCGGGTATAGTCACTGGTCACCAAAATGCCGTTGACCTCAAGGACAAGTTGCTCCTGAAGGGTTTCTCCATCCCAAAGCCGGGGTTCCCGCTTGATGGCTTCCCACACTGCTTCCGGAGAAAGGTTAAGTTCTGAGCTATATCCTTCACCGTTTTTATCAGCTGTAAACCTTGCTTCGAGGCCTCCCCAGTATAAGATATAGGGACAAGGTTCAGGCTGCACACTCCCGGATTGGGCCGTCATGCCTGCTGCTTCAGTGTGCTGGGCCAGTGAAGCAATAATCACTATTGGCAGGAGGTAATGGTTGATGCCCTGAGGCATTCGAATGGGTAAAGGTCGCATGCGAATAGGGTAGCAGTGAGATAAAAAAACAAAAACCACGGGACACTCCGTTTTTTAGGCTGTCATTTGCGGAAAGCATCTTAAAAAAACAGCTTGTCTCGTGGTTAAAAATGCAAAATTATCTTAATGGTTACACTAAATTGAGCATCTTTTCTGTTGAGAAATGTGATTACTCCACCACCAATTTCGCGCTGCCAACCCCAAAAGGCATCTCCAGCCGGATGAGGTACACTCCCGGAGTTTTCAGAGCCTGTCCGGGAATTTCCAGCTTGTTTTCGCCAGTTTCGATCGCTACTTTTTTTGCGAAAAGCTGCTTGCCTTCCAGATTATTTACGGTCAATATGCCTTCGCCCGCTTTTTGTACGCTTATGGTTGCACTTGCGGCCTGCTGGGCTTTAACAGGATTGGGGCTGACGCTTAGTTTTACCGTAAAAATGCCTCCTTTTTTGGAGGTGGCAGGCAGTGCCGGCTTGGGGTCTTCATCCCGTACTTCCAGTTCAAAGGTGAACTGCGTGAGGTCAATATCTCCATATTGGAGCCAGATGTCATCCAAGTTTTCCAATTTGGGTCGAATGGCATCAAATTCAGGTACAGTAAGGGTAAATCGAGCCAAATGCTGATTGTTGTCTATTGCCAGGGTTTCTACTTCTTTAACAGAGAATTTTACGCCATAATCCGGCTTATCGTTAGCGCCCATTGGCATTACAACGTAGCGAACCGGATTCTCCCGCGCCTGCAGACCGGTTATTTTTAAAACCTCACCCGGCTTGAGTTCTTTTTCTAATTTTTCGATCAGCTCAGCGGGTACTTTTCCGTGTTCAATCAACTTGCCCTCCCCATTGTAGCTGATGGTGAAATTGAAGTCATCCAACGGGATTTTCCCCTGAAAAAGTTGTGGTTTTTCCCGGAGCATCAACAGGATTTCTTTTTTGGTAAACCGGCTGCTCCACATGGTGATGCTGCCATCGCCATGTATGCGGTTTCCTAAACCTTTGGAGATATAGGATTGTGCAAAAACACTTCTTGGGATGTATTCTGTTAAGGCACTCCATTTAAAGGTATAATCTTTCAAGTCTTCTACTTTCAGAAAGCGGCGTGGGTCGAGATCCTTCACAATTGAAAGGGAGATCAATCCTGTGGCAGGCTGGAGGTTGACGACACCACCGCTTTTCGTAATGATCTGGACGGTCTCTTCGTAAGTAACCGGGTCGAAAGTAATGATGGTATCCAGTGTTTCCGGCGAAGCCTCGTACGCTTGTAATTCCCAGGCGCTAAATGAAAGTACAGCCCCTGGTTTGATGGTTTCGGTTTCCTGGGCCAAACGCGCGCGGAGTTGTTCCGTACTCAAGGCATCTATCCGGTCTGCCCTTGCCCGGATGACCGCACCTTTTTCGTTGTAAAGGGCGACATTCCATGCTTTGGGTTGCACTTCTTTTTGGTCTGAAAACCGAACAAGTGCTTCGGATTGCAACATTTTCCAAAATTCGGAAACGGTTACGTATCGCTTTTCCCCTTGCACAAAAGTTTTTCCTCCCCAAAAAATGGATGTTATTTCGGGCTTGACAACGGGTGTCGGTGCAACGGCTGATTTTTCAATGACTATCGTAATTTGTCCTTTGGGGCCTTCCGGCAAACTGATGTCGCTGATGACGACCTGATCGCCTTCCTGTAGCACTTTGGTATTGCTTCTTAAGACAATTTGGATGGTTTCGTACACTTCCGGGCGGTTGTAATCGCTGCTGACCGGAATGCCGTTGAAGTTGAAAGAAAGCCGCTGGGTCAGTGTTTCTCCGGTCCACAGGCGTGGTTCACGCTTGATCGCTTCCCGCAGCGCTTCAGCAGTCAGGTTCAGTGTTGCCTTGTATTGATCGGCGTGTTCTTCATAATTCAGCCGCACTTCAAAATTTCCCCAGTAAAAGATATAAGGCTTCGGTTCAAAGTGTTCAACGGGCTTGTCGCCCAATACAACGGTTTCAGAGAGCGTATTCGCGTACGTTTCGAGTAGGGCAGTTGCTTTCCGGACCTCCGGAAGTTTGTCCGCCAATCGGAAAGAAAAGAGCAGCATCAGCGTTGCAAACAAAGGCAAAGCGAGCAAATATTTGGCCCGGCGGAGCGGGCGGGAAGGCTGTTTGGCCATCATAACCAGACGTTTTTGAATGAGTGAATGAAAGGTATTGACCAAACCGGGTTGGGCCCCGTTCCCGGTGGAATGCTGCCGCACCAGCAGGGCGGCATAAGCGTAGCGTTGCCGCGTCCGGCGCACCACGTAATCGTCAGCAATGTATTCGTGTACCTCGCGCAGGCTGCGGCGGTACGCATAGAGCAGCGGGTTGAACCACTGCAGTGCAATCAACAATTCGATGAAAATCAGGTCTAAGCTATGCCACTGCCGCACGTGCACCATCTCATGCTCGAAAATCATTCGACGGTCTTCATCGTCCATATTTCCCGGTGTCCAGAAGACAAAGCCGAAAAAAGAAGCAATTGGCGTTTCGGCAGGTCCGGTGGCTAAGACAAATCCATCCTGCGCTTCTTTTTTGCAAAGCCGAATGAAGTGCACCATCCTGTAAATCTGAACTAGAAGGCGAAGCAGGAACAAGGCGCTTACCAGAATATAAATCCACCAAACCACTGTACCGAGTGAAAGCGTCCAGACCGGTTTTTCCAAAGTTTGCCCGATCAGGCGGGGTGCAACTTGTAGGCGTTCCACCATCACAGGCCAATCAACAACGGGCGCAGGAATCGCTGATGCCGCTGCCTCAGAAACGGCAACGGGTACCTCCTGCTTGTGTTCCAGCCGGATGTTCAGCGCAGGTGCCGCAAAAGCCAGCAACGGCGCCAACAGGAGATACCCCCGGTTGAACTGGAAAAAGCTTTCCCGCCGCAACGCCAGGTGGTAGAAGGCGTACAACAGCGCAAGGCAGATGGAAGATTCGATGAGGTACTGCATGTTGGGTACTGGTTATTGGTTTGCTGATTGTTCGTTGTTCGTTGTTCGTTGTTCGTTGTTCGTTGTTCGTTGTTCGTTGTTCGTTGTTCGTTGTTCGTTGATCGTTGTTCGTTCGGAACATGATCGAACCGATAGCTAACGATCAACGTTTAACAAACAACGATCAACTTTTTTTCCTGATTTCCTCCAGCAAACGATTGATTTCCTCTGGGTCCATTTTTTCTTTTTTTACAAAATAGGACAGCAGTTCTGCCGGCGAACTGTCGAAAAAATTGTCGACTACATGTTCCAGCACATCCGCGCGGTAATCTTCCTTTTTGAGGAGAGGGTAGTAGCGGTGCGTTTTACCAAAAGCTTCGTAGCCGATCAGACCTTCCGTTTCTAATTTTCGCACGATGGACGATACGGTATTGTAAGGCGGCTTAGGCTCTTCCATGGCGTTCAGGATGTCGTTCACAAAAGCGTGTTCTAAGCGCCAAAGGATCGCCATGACTTCTTCTTCCTTATGGGTTAGCTTTTTCATATAATCGGATAACGGTGATTGGGCTGATAGGATACAAAAGTATAACTAAAATTTAGTTATACAACTAAAATTTAGTTGAATTGCAAAAAAGTTTCCGGAGAGGGCAGGGGAGGGCAGGAAGATGCTTTTAGAACCAAGCTTTCCCGTTAATGCCGGAGGCAAGCAACTTCCTTTTTAACCGTGTTTAGTTTGACAGGACTGATTTTGGAATTTCCTGAATTGGCCTGATCCGGATATTCCGGTAAAATACCTCCGCACCTTCCGACTGGAGCTGAATTTTGCCTTTTGTCAGGGGGATCATGTTTTTACCTTCGGGCCGGCGGGAGTGGTAGAGTATCATCACCACTTTGCCATTTACAACATGGACAGCTGTGTCGCCGAAGCAATACAAATCAATCGTATTCCACTCGCCGGAAGGTTTTTCGGCATCGGGAGATTTGATGCAACGGTTGCCAGGGGGAAAGTTCATCAACGCGCCTTTCGGGTCGTATATCCACTCTTTTTCGCCCTGCTTTTTGGCTGGAATATCGAAAACCGCACCAAACACACCCCAATAGTCGCCGCAGTTGCCTTCCTGTACCTGAAGTTCCTGCGATTGCATCCACAAACCATGCCCCGCATCACTGTGGGCATGGTAAAGAATGCCGCTGTTCCTTTTGGCTGTTCCGCCCGAAGGCCATTTCAGTTTGCCCCATTTGAACTGCAATTGCAGGTGATAATTTTCAAACTCCTGTAACGTAGATATGAAACCAGTTTCCTCCCCTGAAATGCGCAGGGCTTTTGCACCATCTTCCATCGTAACGCTGAATACCTTTTTGGGATCGTCGTTTACGCCAAGGGGAATGATGCCGGTTGCCTTTTCCATGTCCAGCATCTGGTACGTGTCCCATCCCGTCAGGTCGGTGCCGTTCAGCAGGTATTGCCAGGGAACTTTTGGCTCATTGAGTTCGATGAAATAACCATCCGGGTCGCTGATGTAAATCTGCCAGGCGCCGTCGAATCGTTGTTGACGCAGATAGGGCATGCCTTTGGCTTTGAGGAATTGCTCCACCGGGTCAGCGTCGGGAATGGTCAGGGCAAAATGCCCGAGATTTGGGTCGTTGTTCGTTACCGGGAAGGTGCGACCGGCCAGCAGGTGCAATTCCTGTCCCGGGCCTATTTTGAACCAGGAGCGGATGGCCTTGAGGTGTTCCGGCACAGGAACGGGCTCCAAACCGATAATCTCCCGGTAAAACCGTGCACTTTCCTCGATGTCTTTGACTGCGAGCGCCACGTGGTTGTAGCCGCTGACGGTGATTTGAGCCGTCAGGTTTTGAAGGAAAAACAGGCTCGCGAAAAGAAGGGAAAAGGATAAAGTATGGTTCATGTTTTTTGTTTTATGACCTCTGTTGATAGGAAAACAAGGGTACAAATATAATTTTGATTTTTTTCACAAAAAAAATATTTAATTTTTATTTATCAAATTAATAAAAATGTAAATAGTTATATTACCTTGTTGGCCATATGATGTAAGCCTGGAATATGAATTCCACACTACGAATGATCACAACAAAAACCAACTACTACCCAATAGTTGAACAACCTACCTTAGACTTAGGCTCGGTCGGTATTGATGCCGGGATTACAAAAAAATCGGTTCAACCTACTGAATATGGAACCCCATTGGAGCCTGGGTTTCACTTGCGCTGGCAACTCCGCCAGGGTTTAGGGGTGCCGGAATCGCTAAAAAACAAAATAAATTGCAATGATGTCGCAAATTACCATAAAATCCATCAAGCAAGTCCTTGCTTCTGGTCAGACGGAATCTGCTTTGCAACAATTGATCACCTTAACGGAAAAATCCAGCCAGGAAACCCATCAATCGGCTATCCTGCTTCGGGCTGCGTGGGAATATCAGGAGCAGCAGGCCATCAGCGGGGCGCTTTCATTTGAGGAGGCCAACCTGCAACGAAACCGCATCAATCAGGGCGCGTTGAGTTTGCTGGCAGATATGGAATCTGATGGCCAGGTTTCTATCCAGGTAAAAACTGGTTTGCACGATGAGCTGTACAACAACGAAACCGCAGCGTTAATGCAGACTTTTGATAATGACCAAACCAACCTGCAAGGTGCAAAAATCCACGCCGACGAGGGAGCGAGCGTTATCATCGGCGAAGGCAATACTGTTCATAAAAAAACTTACAATGCTCTGGGTATCCGGCAATTTGGCATTTTGCTCATCGCACTGGTTGTGGTCATTGGCGGCGGGTATTTTGTCTATAAGCAATTGAATAAAGGGCAGGACCAATC
>JABWAJ010000141.1 GCA_013361075.1 Saprospiraceae bacterium
AACTGCTCTTCAGCAACGCAACATCCAATCCAACCTAACCACTCTCAGCGGCGAAATCGGCACCATCTCACAGGAAGACAATACTTATACCGTTATTTATACACGTCACGCAGGCAGCGATACGGAAATTGATGGTTTTGTCATCACAGGCGGTCACTCAAATGGCATTGGCAGCATCGGCGACATCAAAGTATGCGGCGGCGCCTGGTTTAATGACGGATCGAATGGCGAATCTTCTCCGATTGTTCGCAACTGCATTTTTCAGGACAATGTGGCCCGCAATGGCGGTGCGATCTACAACTTCGCAAAAAACGGCGTTTGCAACCCAACGATCGAAAACTGCCAGTTTGTAGGCAACAGCGCTGACCTCGATGGCGGTGCAATTTTCAACGATGGCAACATGGGCGTTTGCAACCCGGTTATCAACAACTGCAACTTCACGCGCAATGCAGCTACTTACGGTGCTTGCATCCTGAACGTAGGCAAAAGCGGACAGTGCCGCCCGCTGATCAACGAAAGCGCATTCACCAATAATTCTTCTTTAGTTCGTGGCAGCGTAGTTTACAACCACCGCGAACAAGGCTCGAATTGCGAAGCAACAATGACTTCCTGCCGCACAGACGACAACGATTCGATGGTAGGCAAAGAAGTAAGTAACACCCTGAATGGCGGATCTAACGCAGAAGCAAAAAAACCTGGTAAATCTTCTGGCATCCGGGTAGTTGCCATGGGTAAGAACTAATTTAAACTGGAATAGACTTTTTACGCACCATATTTTACTCAGGAGCCGGATTGGGACTTTCCCAATCCGGCTCCTTTCATTTTGTACATTTGCTTCCGTAAAATGCTTTTACGTCAACACAAAACAAGCAAGTATGTACGAAGAAATGAAGCCGGAAACCCAGGCAATCCGCATTCAAACCCGCCGCACAGCAGAAATGGAGCACTCCACCCCGCTTTTTCTAACCTCCGGCTTTTGTTACGATGCGGCAGAGGATATGGCGGCTGCTTTTGCAGATGACACACTCGATGTCAATATTTACAGCCGGTTTTCCAATCCCAATGTTGATGAGTTTATCCGGAAAATCAGTACCCTGGAAGGTGCCGACGACGGCATTGCAACCGGTACGGGTATGGCAGCCATTTTTGCTACTTTCATGACCTTTTTGAGCCAGGGCGACCACCTGATATCTGCTTCTGCTGTATTTGGATCCACCCACACCATCCTGACCAAATACCTGCCCAAGTGGGGCATACAATCTACCTATTTTGACATGAGGAAGCCGGAAACCATAATGAATCTGATTCAGCCAAATACCCGGATGTTATATTTAGAAACCCCGTCTAATCCGGGTTTAGACATCATTGACCTTGCTTTCGTAGGGGAATTGTGTCGCAGCCGCGGGATTTTGTTTGTGGTAGACAATTGTTTTGCTACGCCGGTCAACCAGCAGCCCATTCGTTTTGGTGCCGACCTGGTCATACATTCTGCAACAAAATGGATGGATGGTCAGGGCCGGGTTTTGGGCGGCGTTGTTGTTGGCCGGAAGGAATTGATTCATCAGCTCTATCTTTTTGTGAGAAACACAGGGCCTTCACTCAGCCCTTTCAATGCCTGGATTTTGAGCAAAAGCCTGGAAACCCTGCACCTGAGAATGGAAAAACACGCTGCAAACGCATTGGAACTGGCTCGGGCGCTGGAGAAAAACCCGTACCTGAAAATGGTGAAATATCCTTTCCTGGAAAGCCACCCCCAATACGAAATTGCTAAAAAACAAATGCGGGACGGAGGTGGTATTGTGGTATTTGAACTGGCAGGCGGCATTGAACAGGGCCGGCGCTTTTTGAATGCCATGCAGATGATCTCGATGACCAATAATCTTGGCGATAGCCGGAGTATCGCCTCTCATCCGGCCTCGACAACGCATTCAAAGCTCAGCGAAACCGAAAGACAGGCAGTTGGAATTACACCCGGGCTTATCCGGATTTCAGTGGGTTTGGAAGCAGTCGGAGACATCATTAACGACATCGAACAAGCGCTGGAACATTCAAATTACAAGGATTAAAGCCAGATTGAGGTAAAAAACGAAAGCCCGACAGAAAATAATCCCTGAATTGTGCTTTACCTGTGTGAAAGAGGAGCATATGGCCGGGTGTTGGCTTTTACCAAAGCAGACCTGGTGTTTTGCTGCCTTTCCTCCTGCGACTATTTTGCGCAAAGCTGGCTGGTCCTGATGTTAAGCAATAACCAACACGACGGGTCAATTGCCTGCATCTTTTGTTCGTACTAAAAAAAAGCCTTCTTCTCCCTGGGGTTGGTAGAGCGGCATGAGTATCCGGCCTGTTGCGACGGCATAAATAGGTCCATTTCGGTCGTGTGCAAGCAACTGGCCTTTTTTCACCCGCTGAAAATTATGATACCCTGGCAGCATTGTAAACTGATCATCGGGATACACCCGGTGCACTTCCACCAAATCAACAACCCTGGGCAATCCTTTTGAATAAGCGATCAATAATTCGTCATGGTGGTTTTCTACATCGTGCGCTTTAACGCAACCTATTGATTGCATGCAATTTACAATTGCAGCAATGCAGCGATTCACCGATAGTGGATCGTCGTGCTGGCCCCCTTCAAAACCGATTCCAACCGCAGGAATTCCGCCTGTATTGTTGTTGGTAAAATAATGCAGCAAGGTTCCGGAAATGCCCTGTAGCATGCCCGTGATGACCGGGGCGTGCATGGCGATGCCAATGCGGACACTTTCAGGATCGTCAGTAGCAATGGCAAAAATCCCCCCTTCTGCGCTTGTAGTATGCAAATCAATGAGAACGATGCGGGGAGGCTGGATGTGGCTGATGGCCATTTCGACCAGGTTTGCCAATTCAAGGAGCTCCCGGTCTTCGGCATCGAGCTGATCGGGCTCCTGTCTGCGAACGCGCGCAATGTTTTCAGGCGTCCATTGGCGGTTCAGGTCTTTGCAGATAAAGCGTTTTCCTTCCCGGATAGCGCTCAGGTTTCCGCGAATCCCGAGCAGAACACCATGAAAAACGAACCCCGGATTTACAAGGGGCTCATTTTTCAGCATGTCAAAAAGGATTTCCAGGGCGCGCACACCTGCAAGTTCGTTGCCGTGCATGCCGCTGAAAACGAGCAGCAAAGGCCCGGGTAATGTGCCGTCATACCGGCCGATGATGTGTTCGTTGTCCTGCATGTTTCAAAACCGGGAATGGTCATTCCTTAGATTCGTCCAAACGTTTCAGCAGCAATTGTGCGCGGTCAAAATACGAAGAAGCCGGTGTAAGGGCATTGAGGGCCTTGCGGCAGGAAACTTCATCCCCGATTTTCAAATAATTGAGTGCTGAATACCAGTCAGCCAGGTCTTTAAGCGAAGTTTCAGCATCTGAAAAACCCTGAAAAATGAGTTGCGCTTCAGCTGTTTTGTTCAATTCCATTTTGCAAATACCCAGATAGAGCCTTGCTTGACGGTCGTCGGGATGTTGGATGATGTAGGTTTCCAATCCGGATTCTGCTTTGGCAAAATTGCCTGCCTGAAAAGCCGTTTCAGTTTCAGACCAATTGATGGCACCGGCAGATTTTTCAGCCAAAGCCAGTGGTGGGTGCTGGGCAAATTCATCATAAAGAGAGGGGGCGCTCCAGAACTGCCACAACAAAAGCAGGATGACAGCGGCAGCAGCCACTGCAGAGGCGATGCCTATGAGGCGCCTGGGCGATAAGCGAACGATTCTGGCTGTAGGTTCTGACTGAAAATAGTCGGCACCAATGGCTTTCAATTGCGTTTGTAAGGCACTTTTGGATTCCCTTTGCTGCAAAAAATGCACCATATCGCGTTGCAGGGCCAGATCATCGGCCAATTGAGCGTCGCTGGCCAGTTCTGACTCAAAGCCTTGCCGCTCGGCTGCATTCATTTCTCCGCTCAGATAGCGGTCGATGCGTTCACTGTTATCCATGCGTCTCTCCTTTAAAATGGTCATAAAAAAGTTGCCGCCAGCGTGCCGTGCAGCGGTGCTTACTTTGATAAACCGCATTTGCATTGGCCAATCCCAGGGCCGAGGCAATGTTGTCGATGGATAATTCACCAGCAGTAACCATAGCCAATAATTTCTGGCATTGCTCACTCAGCAGGGTGAACACCTTTGACAGGCATTCCTGGCGCTGTTGGTGCAGGATGGCTTCACTTGCGGCTTCCCACTCCGGCGTTTCCTCTTCATATCGGGCCGATTCTGCATTCCTTACGGTTTCTTCGCGTTTTTTTTGTGCGAGGCGATCGTACCATTTCCGGCGGCAGATGGTCATCAGCAAAGCACCGAAAGAACTGGTCATCTGAAAATCATTGCGCCCGCAATAACGGTCATAAATCGCCATGAGCGCATCCTGAAAAAGGTCCTGCGCGTCCTCTGCCTCACCATTATTCTGCTGAACCCAGTTCAGGACGCCGCGGGAAAACTTACTGTAGATTTCCCGGATCAGGCGTTGATCCCCACGGCACAAAGCATCGAAGTATTGTTGATCGGGATGTGGGCTCATATCTGGATTTTGCCTTTAAGGTAATTTTTTTGCCTGACAAGGCGTAAGATTTTTGCAGGCTTCCGGATGTATGGATGTATTTCAATTGTAAAGTCATTCAAACACCATTAAAAACAAAGAACATGAAAAAGTTATCATTTGCAAGTATGGCCCTCATCGCCTTGATGGGTGCCGGTTTTCAATCCTGCGACAAAAAAAACGATGAAACAACACCCCTGACCCCGACCGCTCAGGAATTCAATCACATTCGGGAAACAGCCTTAGCCAACCTTAAGCAAGTATTTGATTTTCAGGCAGAGGATGGTATTGCTACCTTTATTTCCGAAAATGGCGTCCAGCTTTCCATCAATGGCAATTGCCTTACTAAAAACGGCAATCCGGTGAGTGGCCCGGTGAAGGTAGAATTTGTAGAACTGTTTGACCGAAGTAATATGCTCACCACCAACAAACCTACGACGGGGAAATTGCCCGATGGAAGCGAAGCCCTGTTGATTTCGGGCGGAGAATTTTACATTCAGGCTACGCAGGATGGACAACCGCTCGCACTGACCTGTGGCATGCACCTGCAGGTCCCCACGGCGCTTAGCGGTGGAGATGACTGGGAAATGGAATTGTTTAAAGGGGTTATTGACGATGAGGGCAATTTAGCATGGGAACGCAATAAACAGGCTGAGTTTGGCATCCGGGAAAACCAGGGTGGCGCAGCAACAGGAAATAATTATTATGCGATATTCAGCTCCTTCGGATGGACGAACGTAGATCGTTTTTACAGCGATCCGCGCCCCAAAACGACCATCCTGGTTGCTGTTCCGGAAGGATATGATGCAGCTAACTCGGCAGTTTATCTCTCCTACGATGGCGAACCCAATGCGCTTGCCTTACTGGACACTTATGATGCCGAAACCGGATTGTTCAGCGAGCACTACGGACAAATTCCGGTGGGCCTTGATTGCCATGTCATTTTTGTTTCGGAAAATAACGGGCAATGGAGTTATGCCATCAGGGGCGTGAGCATTGTAGAAGGCGGGATCATCACCTTTGATGAAAATGACCTTGCTACGACTACAGAATCCGGCCTTACCCAATTGATCAGTGATTTACCATAAAATCAGATAAAATTTATAATCCCTGAACGGAGCCTCCGGTGTGTACGTACATCGGGGGCTTTTTTTTGTAAAAAACTCAATATGGGCATAAGATTTCATAACCCCGTCTGATATAAAGAGGTAAACACATTTTTTTACCTAAACCAATAACGTCATGAAACATCCCAAATTAAGTTCAATCATGCTTTTACTGGTCCCGGTTTTGCCCTTGTGGTTGTTCGGACAACCTGTATCATTTTTAGCTGACCTTCAGGGGGTTGATCAACAACTTTGGTCAGATTTTCCAGCTACCTGGCAGGCAAAAGGCCGTGTTTATGACCAATATGGGACCCCGGTGCCCGGTGCATTGGTCAGAAATGTTGAGCTGGGCAGCCCTGGTGTTTTCTCAGACCCGTCCGGCCATTTTTCCCTGGGGGAGATCGGCCCTGAAACCATCATCTGGGTTGAGAAAAAAAATCACCTCTCCGGAAGCTTCCGGGCCGCAGATCTGAATTGGTTTTTTACGTCAGAAACCGAGGCTGAAGTACGATTGTCCCTGCCCGTTTTCGACCTCAGTTTTGAGGTTGGTCCCCGTGGAGGGCAGTACCGGGGAAAACTGGATATTGACGTGCCGGTGGGTGCTGTTGACGAAATGATTGAAATCAAGGCAGTCCTTTTACCACCAGGTTACCATCCTGAAAGAGGTAACGAACCGAGACCGGTTAGTTATGGCAGTGTTTATTTTGAACCTTCCGGATTGCAATTCCGGAAACCCATACGGATAAGGCAGACCAGTGCGGGAGGCATCATTCCAGAGAATGGAGACCCCGCCTTATTGCAGGTGATTCAGGGCATTTCGGGCACAGAACTGATACCGGTTCCGGGAGCCAACCTCAATATTGCGGCTGATAATTGGCATTATTCCCTATCTCATTTTAGTGAATACCGCTTAGTTGATCAGAACCACCTGGTAAAAACCTACGACCCCGGGATTAATCCTGCCGACCACAACATGGACGGGGCTGTTAATGAACAAGACGCCGAACGCATTCTTAAATTAGAAGGCGGAACCCAAACTTATAATTATACCCTTTCCTTTCACCAAACCCAAACCATTGCAGAGTTCAGAACAGCAACAGATCGCAGCGGTAGTGAGGATGCACAGGGCCAGGAAGGGAAAGCAGATTTTGGAGGTTTAGGAGTCGAAGCATCCACCGAAGTGAATGTGAAACGAGCCAATGAACTCCTACGGAAATTTGAAATTAAGCAGGAAGTAAGCAGTGAAAATACTTTTTCTGTCAGCATGGCAACAGGCGAAAAATTTACAGCATGTGAAATGATATTTGCCCGCTATAATTTTAGAAGACTTGTTGAATACCGCAAACATGAACCGCTGGAAAAGGAAAAAGAAGCCATTGAAAAAGCGTACAATGAACACAAAAAAAATGATCAAGAGTGGGTGGATCTTCGGGTCAGTGGCGGGGTCAGCCACATTACCCTCGGCCAATCGCTTTACGACGGACAGGGAATAGCCGTTCGGAAGAATGGAAACGAACTCGAGGTTTATGTCCGTTTTGCCGTGTACACCCTCCGGACGCTGCGGGGTTTTGAAAGTGGCAATTGCGAGCGTTACACCAGTAAGCCAGATCACAGACTTCGGTACGCTCAATATGACCCGCCCCAGATTGGGAAATTTTACTATTCACTGGAGTACAAGGGGTATTTCCCGCTTTCAGAGCCGGATGATCAGCATTTCGATTGCGAGTGTGGCAATCAGGTAGAAAGAACCATCAGGGAAACACGCAGTCGGATGGATTTTAAAGAGATTACTGCCTCAAGCGAAACTGCTCTTGAAAAAAACAACAGCGCTTCTGCCGGCGGCAGCATTAAACTGCCCGGAGGCTTGGGGCTCGGCGGCAGCGTTTCCAGTAAAACCTCACGAACTCAAGCTGCCTCTAAAGCCAGCGGTTTTGGCGCAAATACGACCGACGAGGATAAAACTGAATTGAAATATGTTGTGGTGAACCAACATACAGATCATGAATCGGATCACAACTTTTACCGGTTGTACCACCTCTTTGAATTGCGGGACTGGGATTTCATGTTTCCGGATGAATTAAATATTAGTGACCGGCTCAAGCGTAACATGCGCAGCCGGATCAAATCTACAGGGCTGCCTTCTACCCGTGGCCAAACGAGCGACGGGCGACTGATTCTTTTATGGGTCGAAGAAGGGAAAGAATACTGGTATGTGGCAGGCCCGCCGGTGGAAATTATCCGGGAGGCCGGCTATTTGCTGAAAAGGATCGAAGAACGCCCTTGTGGTGAAGAAAACCCTCCATCAGAAGGACGAGCTACATTCCCTCGCCCCTGGCGATTCAGAGGTGGAGTCACCATTCCTGAGGAAACAGGAACCTTAACTGTTACCGGCCCCGACCTTATGAATGGATTCAATGAAGCTGTATTTGGTACTCCGGGCGTATTTGAAGACCTCCAGGCAGCACTCGGCGGCGAATTTGTACTTGGAAACTTGTCAGGGGGGGCACTTGACAACAGCCAGCTTTCAGGGCGTACAGACCTTATTCCCGGCCTGGCCTTTGGGCGTACCATTTTCCCCGGACTTGAACTGGGCTTCGGGGCCCACTTTTTTCAGACTGCCTGGTCGGGCACTTTTCCCCTCGTTGTTTTTCCGGAGGAAGGAACGTCCCCGCCCCGTACCATGCAAGGCCATTTGCAGGCAGAATTTTCCGGAATGCTGATTGATTTTGGAGCAACCTATTTATTCATGGATCAGACCTGGTTTTGCCCCTATATCGAATCGGGGATTCGGGCCCGATGGGTAACCGACCACGGCTCAGGTGCAACCATAGGGGACGTTGTGTTGCCTTTTGAAGTAGAAACCCCGTCTAATGCGTTGAATCTGTACGGAGGTGCAGGCATTCGGATTAATGCTGGCAAACGACTTTTTTTCCAGGCTGGCGCCCTCTTTACTGAATGGCCAGGAAGCAAATTCGGACCTGGAGGCAGTGCAAACATAGGCTTGAAATTCTGACGGATGGACATAACCTCAAAAAACTTTACCTTGTACAAGCTTTCCGTTCATCCAAACCACTTACAACTATGAAAAAACGAACCCTCGGCCTGTTCGCCTTGCTGCATTTGGCAACATTCCCGCTTGGTGCTCAAACACTGGAAAGACAAGTTGATTTTATGACCCGGAATATTGGAGATACCACCATTTTTGCACCGGTTTTGCCGCCGTTGGTGCAGATGGCCGGTGCGCCACAGGCTTATTACGAGCATTACTGGGAGTTTGGCGACGGTCAGTTTAGTTTTGCGGAATCTCCACGTCATGTATATGCCGATACAAGCAGCCGGGAGGCCTATTACCTGGCAACCGGAAAATACGACAACGGCAAAGCACCCAAACCACGCAAAAAAAACGTCGCCAGGGTGAAACCGAAATCCTCAGGCGCCATGGCAGATGCCGGAAGTTCAATGCCTCCGGTTTTGCCTACTGCAGCAGCGCCGCTGGGGATCCGGGCGGTGCGCAACCCACGTGCAGGCGAAGAGCTGGCTTGCATAGTTGCTTACGCAAACCGAACGCCTGCATCGCAATCAGGGACGTTGTACCTGTTTTACAACCAAAAAGACTACCAGCATCCACATTTTACCTTTAAAGAAAGCCGCACCCATTACGGTGAAAGCGAACTGGCCAAAAGCCTGGGCTGGAATGGCCTGCCCTTCCTTCCCAACGGCTGGGCCGGGCTGGGGCAGGAGGGCGCTGATTGGTGGTATGCTGCCAGTCTGCCTGATCGCGAACCGGAAGAAGCCCTGAGCGAACTGGAAACAAAATACCGTTCTTCGGTGAGCTGGCATTTCGATGGCCTCATGCCTGATGAATTGCGCCACCTGTTTTTTTCGCTGGAGGCCAATGCGACCATGTTAGCGGACACAAATGCCATCATCACCATCAGCGGCCTGCTCATTTCGGACGATCGGCGTGTGGTAGAGCAATACGACCTCGAAATGGAAATTGTCGCTTCACACGACCCCAATTACATCGCTGTATCGCACCGGCGGACCGGTTTTCGTGGCATTCGAGGCAAAGACCTGGTTTACAAAGTACATTTTCAAAACAATGGCGAAGGGCCGGCCAGCAAAGTGGCCATCACCTGCGATGTGCCACCCGGCCTGAATGCATCCCGGCTTCAGGTACTCGACCTGTATCCGCAATGCCTGCTTTGTCCCGACCAGGGCGCAACTGAATGGAGTTGCCTCGATACGAGTTTTCAGGATGGCAAAGTGGTGTTTACTTTTCAGAACATCTACCTGCCCGGCACGCGCCAGGAAGGGATCAATGACCGGGATTCTACTAAAGGGTTTGTCAAATTCCGGCTGTTGCCGGATAAAAAAATCCGAAAGCAGCGTTTGGATTCCCGCGCTGAAATTGTATTTGATAAAAATCCGCCCATCCGTACCAATCAGGCTACGACAGCTTTTAAACCGGGTTTTTCGCCCGGGCTGATGGCAGGGTGGAATTTTTTTCCCGACGCGCCTGAACAAAACCATGCCGCATTTGGAGTAAGTGTATCCCCATTTAGCCCGTTTAAGCGTTTTTTGCAGGCAGAATTGTGGCTGGGTTTGCCGGAAAAACAAACAACAAATGAGTTGATAGACGAGCGCTACCAGCGCACCATCCCCGGCCAAAACGGCGAACCTACCCAAATTTTTGACAGCTTGGTAATGGGTAAACGCACTACAATAGAAACATCACGGGTCAACATCGGCCTCGTTCCGCTGGAAATACGGAAAAACTGGTCGGACTTTTTTAGCACCGGCGCCGGCGTTCTGATCACCCTGAACAGCCGCGATTTTGAAACCCGGGAAACCGGAAGAACCAGTACGGTGCGCCAGTGCCTGATGTTTTTGGGATCAACCCAACTGGATTGTTTTGATCCGGTGGAATCCCATCTTGAGGACACAGCCGTTACCCGACGGGTCACCACCCTGCGCACTGCTGTATTTGCCGACCTTCACATCGGTTCGGTGCGCAAAGGCCCTGCGCTCGCCTTGCGACCCATACTGCGTTTTGGCGATAAGCCCTCGTTTCAGGTTTCAGCGTTTGCGTACTGGAAGTTTTAGTATTTTCGGTAAATCGGTGTATTTTGCAGGGAGGAACATGAGTCATCCCGAATTTTGGTTAAAAAAGACCTTGGAGAGGTCATCTGTTTGTAAAAAATAATCGAAACGGAATTTTTCAACCTCTATGATGTTG
>JABWAJ010000726.1 GCA_013361075.1 Saprospiraceae bacterium
CTTATTTTCAATAAAAGCAGCGACTCGCCGATGTGGCCGCAAGCATAAAGGTTGCCTTCAGGGTCAACTGCAAGCCCGGTAATGGCGTCGTTTTGGCCGGCCCCGACACTGCGCGCCCAGGCTACAGTTTTATCGGTGTTGAATTTTACGATGAAGCCGTCGGATTCGCCCAGGTTGAGTAGTAACTGGCTTCCAATGTCCAGGGAAAGGCTGCTGAAGTTTCCGCCTGCATAGATGCTGCCGTCGGGAGCTTGGGCTACGCAAGTTGCAAAGTCGCGCCCTGAGCCGCCTATTCGGGTTGCCCAGGAATAATCGCCGTCGTCGTTACAAACCGCAAGGAAAGCGTCATCCTGCCCGGCACCACTCAGATTTTGGCTGCCCAAATTCAAAGCGGCAGCCGCAAAAGAGCCTGCAACAAGAACCTGGTTGCCCTGGTACTTGCCAAGGGCGCTGATTTTGGTGTCGCTGTTCGGAGCGCCCAGGCTTTTTGCCCATTCCCAGTTTTGGGCTGCTGCACCGACCGACAATAGGTAAAAAAAGAGTAGAACCACGGAGCGCTGTAGTGTCATGGTGCGTCATTTTTGTTGCTTACATAAAGACAGCACAAAACGGTAGGAGGTTGGAAAATGCGATTGGAATACTTCAACCCAATAAGTTGGGTGGAGCAGAAGCGAACATCTTTGTTTAAAACAGATATGGAATCAATCGGCTCGTCTTTTCCATATTCTGACCCTTTTTAACGCTTCACCGATGCAATTTTATACATCAAATACTTCACAACCCAGGATTTTTCGGCATCATTGGCACCTTCAAAAAACAACCTGGTGCCTGCACCTGTAATCACAGCTGGCGTTTCCGGCAGCGGAGCATACCTGTTTTGCAGACGCCAGGCTTGTGGCGAATAGGAAAATATACTCTGACTGGATTTTAAAGAAATTTCCTGAATTTCAGAAAAATTAAATTTCAATTCTTTTGAAAAAAAAGGCCTCGATTTAATAAGGATAATTTGACCCCGGCCAATTTTAATGACTTGCTTTTCTGCAATACTGATGATCAATCCGGCAAGCATAAAAAATCCTGCGATCCAGAAAGGAATAGAAAACAGGGCAAAAAAGCCAGCTTGAGAAGCCAAGGTTGTCCAAAGCGAAATAAAGCCGAGCCAAAAAATGGTAAATAGGAGTAATGGAATCGAAGACCACCTGAAACCCTTTGCAGGCAGAACAATGCTGACTATGTCACCAGTTTCCCGATTCAGAGAAATCTTAGACCCCCTCGGAGGGAATTCGTCAGGTTTACCCATCCCGAAAGAAGCCAAAGTGCTCGCCTTGTGGAGGGAACCACAGTGCGTGCACTTGGCCAGATCGGTCATTACATTGATGTTGTCTGCATCAATTACGGAATTACAATTGGGGCAGGTTAATTCCATGATTGGATATTTGATTTTACAATGAAAGGTCAAATATACCGGTTAATCATATTCTCAAACAACTCTTGTTTCCCACTGCGCTGTTCCGGTTCGCCCAAATTTACCGCAATTTTTGCCAAATCCGCCAACCCAAGCTTTCCGGTTTCAAAATCTTTACCACTGCCCGTATCGAACGAAGCATAGCGCTCCGCTCTGAGCTTTTGATAATCAGATTTTTCGAGGAGATCCTGTGCGACCAGCAATGCGCGGGCAAAAGCATCCATGCCACCGATATGGGCATAGAAAATATCTTCCAGGTCTGTGGAATTGCGACGGGTTTTTGCATCAAAATTGATACCACCCCCCTGCAAGCCTCCAGCTTCCAGGAGAACGAGCATTGCTTCCGTCAATTCATACACATCATTGGGAAACTGATCGGTGTCCCAGCCATTCTGGTTATCGCCCCGGTTGGCATCCAGGCTGCCGAGC
>JABWAJ010000142.1 GCA_013361075.1 Saprospiraceae bacterium
ACTGTTTCTTCTCAGCTTCCGTTCCACCGGCATCTTCGCAACCCGGGAAACGTGGCATTTGTTCTACCACTTTGAAGATTTCAGTTTCCTCTTCTTTTGGAGGTGGTGGCGGCGGCGGTGGTGGCGGCGCTTTTTCCTCTACCGGAGCAGGGCGCTCAACTTGTGTTTCTTCGTTAATACTCTGATCCTGGAAGACCGGCGTTTCCTCCGGTACCAAATCATCCGGCACAGCCTGAATCACAGGTGGCGGCGGTGGTGGTGGCGGCGGTGGCGGTTCGGCAGTACGCGGCGGTTCGATTTCGATGTCTTCATCCATAACCAGAGCACCCTCCGGGATAAAGACTTTTTCTTCGTACTGCGTTACCCCAAATGCCAGAGCGGTTAATCCGACAGCAATAGCCAATCCGAGGTTGAAAAAAGTGCCGCTAAGCCGGAATGAATCCGCTTCGGGGTACTTGTCTCTGACATCCAGAAAATGGCTATCGGCATACTTTTGAGCGAGGTTTTTCGCAGACTGCCTGTTAAAGTAGCTTTTCATGGCGAAAATCAAGCCAATCATAGCAACAATCAGCAGCACGGTAACCACAGCAAATTCAGTACCGGTAGGGCCATTAAAAATGCCTCCCAGCAACGTGAACTGCCCACTCGATAAGAGAATGTCCGGGCTCATACTGACAAGGGTTTGAAAGTGATAAATTTTTAACTCTTCGTTGGGCTTGGGCCGCAGCTTCCGCCTTTCTTCTATTCAGATGCAAGATAACACAACTTTGGTGCATGTCTGGTAAAAAAAAATACCAGAGCTTGTCAGCCTATTGTGGCCTCATAGGCTGCTGCATCCATCAACGCATCCAGTTCGCCCGGATTCGTCAGTTCAATTTTGACAATCCAGCCTTCTCCATACGGATCGCGGTTCACGAGTGTGGGGTCGTCACCTTTGGATTCGTCTAGCTGGCTGTTGAATTCCAGAATGGTACCGGACACCGGCATGAACAGTTCGGAAGTCGTTTTAACAGCCTCGACCGTGCCAAAAACAACTCCCTTTCCCAGGGTTTCGCCTACGGTATCCACTTCAATGTAGACCAATTCGTCCAATTCGCTTTGCGCAAAATCGGTGATGCCTACATACGCGACCTTTTCTCCTTCCAACCGGAGCCACTCGTGGTCTTCGGTATATTTCAGATTAGCTGGAAATTCCATAATGCTTATCAATGATTTTGACGCTACCCTACAGAGGGCGCGCCCAAAAATAATGGGATTTTTCTAATCTGCGATACCTTGTTGCAGAATTTTGCAGAAAGAGGATTGGCTTGTGCCCTTAAAGTTTCATTCCCCGTACAAATCCTCTATTTTTAGCGTTTAGAAACAAATACAAATGGGATTTCGCTCTTTTGTCATCAAACCCTTAGCGCGCCGTACCGCACGCCATATTGCCGGGTGGTCGTCAAACGCCGTAGCCGCACAGGAAGCTGTGTTCCGGCAATTGCTGGAACAGGGAAGGCATACTGCTTTTGGCAAGGCGCATGATTTTGACAAAATCACCCGTTATGAAATGTTCAGGGAATGTGTGCCCATCCGCGACTACGAAGCGCTGAGGCCTTGGATTGACCGCATCAAAGCTGGCGAGCACGACGTTCTCTGGCCGGGCCGCCCGGCTTATTTTGCCAAAACATCCGGCACCACATCCGGTGTAAAATACATCCCGCTCACCCGTGACAGCCTACCCAACCACTTCGGCACTGCGCGCAATGCCCTGTTTAATTACTATGCCCGAACGGGGCGGGGCGAATGGCTCGACGGCAAAATGATTTTCCTGTCGGGCAGTCCGGAAATGGAATCTACAGGCGGTATTCCCACGGGGCGCCTGTCGGGCATTGTCAACCACCAGGTGCCATCCTGGTTGCGCACCAACCAGTTGCCCGGCTACCGCACCAACTGCATTGAGGCCTGGGAAGAGAAAGTAGAAAAAATTGTGGACGAAACCCTTCATCAGGACATGCGGCTCATCAGCGGCATTCCGCCCTGGGTGCAAATGTACTTCGAAAGGCTCCTGGCGCGCAGCGGCAAACATCATATAAAGGATGTGTTCCCGAATTACAGCATGTTTGTCTATGGCGGCGTCAACTTTGAGCCTTACCGGGCTAAACTGGAACAATTGGCTGGCAAACGCATCGAAAGCCTGGAAACGTACCCGGCTTCGGAGGGCTTCATTGCTTTTCAGGATGATCCAACCAACCACGCACTGCTGCTGAATGCAGCGTCGGGCATCTTCTTCGAATTTGTACCCGCTGCTGAAATCTTCAGCGAGAACCCTACCCGGCTTTGGCTGAAAGACGTGGAACCGGGCGTAAACTATGCTTTGCTCATCAACAATAACGCCGGGCTTTGGGGCTACAACATCGGCGACACGGTGGAATTTGTGTCACTCAACCCGCCCCGGCTGCTCGTCACGGGTCGGGTGAAGCATTTCATATCTGCTTTTGGAGAACACGTCATCGGCAAAGAAGTGGAGGAAGCCCTGTTGCAGGCGGCGCAGGCACAGGGGGTACGCGTGGTGGAGTTCACCGTAGCACCCCAGATTGCTCCTCCCGAAGGCGGCCAGCCTTACCACGAGTGGTTCATCGAGTTTGACGAAACGCCGCAGGATCCCGCTGCTTTCGCTGCTGCCCTCAATGCTGCCATGGTGAAACAAAATATTTACTACCGCGATCTCATTGAAGGGAATATCCTGCGCCCTTTAGTCGTGCGTGCCCTGCGACGGGATGCTTTCCGGGATTACATGAAGCGGGAAGGGAAACTCGGCGGGCAGAATAAGGTGCCGCGGTTGTCGAATGACCGCAGAATTGCGGAGGGGTTGGGAGGTTCTGTTGAATGATGAACATCAACAAGGAACCTCGAATACTGAAATCTATCCGTCACCCCAATTTCGATATTGGATATTCCTTGTTTGGGTGTTCTTCTGTTCAAATTTAAAATCAACATTCGATGAACCGCGCCCGGTTAATTTTAAAATATACCCTCGGCGTCCTACTCGCCATTCCGCTTTCTCCTCTCCTCTACTTTCAGGGGGTGCGCGTCAAAAAGACCATGCCCAAACTGCCGGAAGCAACCGGAAATGAAGGCATAGCCGGTACTCCGGAGCCTTCACTTCGGCTGTTGGTGCTGGGCGAAAGTACCATGGCGGGTGTCGGCGTAGATACCCACGAAAATGGATTTGCCGGACACTTAGCCCGGTACCTCGCTGCTCAATGTGCTACCGGCGTCGCCTGGAACGTTGTGGCAAAAAGCGGCTATTCTGCGAAAAAAGCGCGCGAAAAATTAGTGCCCCTGATCGCTGGCGAACCCGCCGATTTAATTGTGGTAGGCCTGGGGGCCAATGATGCATTTGAATTAAACCGCCCTTGGGTATGGGGCCGCGATGCAAGTGCTCTCATCACCGCCATTCGCGCAAAGGCAGGCAATGCGCCCATCGTTTTCCTGAGTATGCCACCCATCAAAGAATTTCCGGCATTTCCGGAATTAGTTCGGTTTTTTATTGGCAATCTGTCGGTTATGCTTGCGCAAACGCTGATGCAGGAGGTGAAAAAGCACGATAGGGTGTATTACGTTGATGGCGGACTGTCGCCTGCCGATTGGGAGAAGCGGTACACAGGGCAGTACCAGCGGGCCGATTTTTTCAGCGATGGTGTGCATCCTTCGGGCTTGACTTATCGAATTTGGGCAGAAACTACAGGGGGATTTATAATTGAAAATGAAGAAATTATGAATTACGTAAAGTTTCTCAAAATCCGTTCCCGGTCTTCGCTCTCCTGATCGCTTTTGTGGTACAGTTCAATAAAAACAATCCTGACTTCTGCTTCATACCAGGCGTAAACCAATCTCAATCCGGAATTCACGCCCCTGCCTTTCAGGCTTTTGCAGGCAATTTTTTTGACTTTGATAACGCAGGTTTCAATGCCAAGCCCGTCAATCCGGAAGCTGAAAGGTGGCCGTTCGTTGGGTTCGACTTTGAGTACTTTACGGACTACGCCCAAGTCATCATGCAAACTTTGGTAGCGCTTGAGCAATTGTTTTACATCCTTACGGAATTCGTCCAATTCATCAAAAGTCATGGTTGTTCGGGTTCGTCGTTATAGGTTCTCACAGAAAAAGGAGCTTCGCGGTAAAAGGCTAATTCGTAATCTAAAATTTCACCTTCCTCAGAAGCTTTCCAGGGCATGTCGCGGTGGGAATATTCGCTGATGGCTGCAGCTGACCAATCCGAAAACTGCTCGATGACCTGATCTATAGTTTCTTTTTCGGCGGCGTTCATTTGGGTCAAATCGGCTTTTTTCAGGGGCAGATACCGGGTTTGCGGATAACCGTGATATTCCGTTTTAATGCGCTGCAAATCCCCATTTGTGATCATTTGAAAAAGAATGCTGTCCAATTTTTGAGGTACAGGGCCATAGGGCAACTTGCGGTATTGTGCTCCGGTAAGGTGGGTTTCATACTTTTCATAGTAATTGAAATCGCAGAAATACAGCAGTTTATACAAAACTGTTTCGCCGACATTGGGTTTTCCGGCGCAACGCTCTAAGATGTAAAGCAGTATGTTTTTAAAACGGTTTACGTTAAACTCTGGCACGGCAACTCTCGCTTCCGTTTTGACAGGCGGCTTTGCATTTTCCGGCTTTAATTTTTCCATCGCCTGGAAATCTTTAGCTAAAAATTTGTCTAACGAAAAGCCAAGTAGTTCTGCCAATTGGATCAATTCCATGATGGATACGTTGCGCCTGCCCAGCTCCATTTGAGCAACGGACGACCGTGGGATGTCAAGAAACTTAGCCAAATCTTCCTGAGATAAGCCTTTTAACTTTCTAAGTTCCAGTATTCTTTTCCCAATAAGTCCTGGTGACAACCTTGCATCCATAGTTGTAGTCTATTTGATGCAAATTTAATAAATGTTCTTTTTTTAAACAAAAAAATGTTCATATTTGCAACAGGTTTTCAACAACGTGCATCATTCCTCATTAGCCAAATTGTTTACTTTAGCGCATAATTTTTTCACGAACCTGCACCCCAATGTTGGTCAAAACTTATTCCAGCGCAGTACACGGCGTTGATGCACGTACCATCACTGTAGAAATCAATACCGGCGGCAATGTCACGGTGGGCAACCAGTTTTATTTTTTGGTCGGTTTACCCGACAATGCAGTCAAAGAAGGCTTCCAGCGGATCGAAGCAGCCGTAAAAAACAGCCGGTACAACATGTTGCGGGTAAAAACAGTCGTCAACCTCGCTCCCGCTGACATCCGGAAGGAGGGCTCGGCATACGACCTGCCCATCGCGGTGGGCTATTTGGCGGCAACGGATCAAATCAACAGCGAAGACTTAGACAAATTCCTGATGATGGGCGAGTTGTCGCTCGATGGCAGCCTGCGGCCCATAAAAGGTGCGTTGCCAATTGCCATTCAGGCGCGGCGCGAAAAATTCAGAGGGGTCATCCTGCCCAAAGTTAATGCCCGGGAAGCTGCCATCGTGAGCGATATTGAAGTTTACGGCGTGGAAAACCTCCAGGAAGCGGTGGGATTTTTGAACGGGGATCTGCAATTGAGTCCCGTAACGGTGAATACCCGCGAAGAGTTTTTCGATACCCAAAATGTTTATAACGTTGACTTTTCAGACGTGAAAGGCCAGGAAAACATCAAGCGTTCGCTCGAAATTGCAGCTGCCGGCGGCCACAACGCCATCCTGATCGGCCCTCCGGGGGCCGGGAAAACCATGCTGGCGCGGCGGTTACCCACCATCCTGCCGCCGCTTAACCTGTACGAAGCGCTCGAAACCACCAAAATTCACTCGGTAGCCGGTATTTTGCCTTCCAACGCGGCGCTGATTTCCACAAGGCCGTTCCGGTCGCCGCACCATACCATCAGCGATGTCGCCCTGGTAGGCGGTGGCTCCAACCCAATGCCCGGCGAGATTTCCCTGGCACACAACGGAGTATTGTTCCTCGACGAACTGCCCGAGTTCAAACGCACGGTACTGGAAGTACTGCGCCAGCCTATGGAGGAACGCCGGGTGACCATTTCCCGTGCAAAAATTTCGATCGAATACCCCTCCAGCTTTATGCTCATTGCTTCGATGAACCCCTGCCCCTGCGGCTACCACAACCACCCTGAAAAGGATTGCGTGTGCGGTCCTGGCGTAGTGAAGCGCTACCTGAGCCGCATTTCCGGCCCCCTGCTCGATCGCATTGACCTGCACGTGGAGGTGACGCCGGTTTCGTTCGACGAATTGGCCGACCAGCGACCGCCTTCAGAAAGCAGCAAAGACATCGTGGAGCGCGTCGTGCGTGCCCGCGAAATCCAGATCGAACGCTTTAAGGAACTGAACGGTATTTACAGCAATGCGCAAATGCCCAGCCGCATGGTGCGTGAGGTGTGCGCAGTGAACCAGGCTGGCCAAACCCTCATTAAAAAAGCAATGGAACGGCTCCAGCTTTCTGCCCGCGCTTACGACCGGATTTTGAAAGTTGCACGCACCTGTGCTGATCTCGCCGGCAGCCCGGAGATCAAAATTGAGCATTTGGCGGAGGCGATTCATTTCCGGACGCTGGACCGGGAGGGATGGGCAGGGTGAAACGGGTTGGAGCTTCAACCCGAGCTGGGCTGTATCCGGCACTGAAGGCGGCCCGGTTGGATCGTTGCGGTAGGAGTGACCTTTAATCGTCTGCTACTAACGAACTGATTGCTAAGCACGGTTCGTTAGTAGCCCATTCAGTTCATCAATCCCTGTTCTTTCAAAATGCCAACAACCTCTTTCTCGCTAATCCCGGCGACAAGGGCTATGGTAGGTAAATCAAGCCCCAGACGGTAACTGTTTATAACAACCGCTATCGTTTTTTTCTCTTCTCCTTTTTCTTCTCCTTCTGCCCTACCTTCTGCTTTGCCTTCTGCCCTACCTTCTGCTTTGGCAGTTTCCAGCACGCCATAAGAAATGGCTAACTCTTTTTGGTGCGCTTCATACTGCGCTTTTGCACTTGCATCCATATTGTCGTAGTTTAAAATTTCCGCAACCTTGTCTAAGCCCGGAGCGCTGTAATCTTCCGGTAGCCGGTTGTTTTTTAAATAATAAATCCACTCGTCTAAGGAGTCTTTAGCTGCATCATTGAATTTGTTGACTTTAATGATGTAGTATTCCGGGTAAATCTGGTACGCTGCCGTGATGCTAAACAATTCCTTTTGCCGGACATTGACCTGCAATGTATCGTTGGTGTGAATGCCCTTAAATTCGGTGGTGCCGTGGTACACATAATCACTGCCCTGACCAAGGTCAAAATAGACGATGTTTATGGAATAGACCTTTCGTACCTGATCGTAGGTGTACCCTTCACTCATGTAGTCGGTAATGATCTTGCTGGCACCGAACAGCATACGGTGGAAATAATCATTTTCGCTGTTGTACTGCAATTCAATCAAAATGAGTTCTTTGTGCTCATTTTCGCAAAGAATGTCTACTTTGTTGATCTTATCATCAGCCTGCTCGCTATTGCCTTCTGATTCAGGAATGCTCCTGATTTTGATCTGCCGGCGCAACAACACCGTCAGAAAGCCTTCCAGTACATCGTAATTGGCTTTTTGACGCAGTAACTTTTTGATGGCCCAATCAAAACTGACCAAAGGGCGTGATTTCATCTGCTCTTTTTACAAAAATACGCCATTCAGGACATTTTTACAACATCTGGTTGTTTACACAGGTACCAGACCCTCTGCTATCCCCAAAACCGGGTAACCAAATGAGTACAACATTGCTGAAATTTCCAAAAAAACAAGGCAGGCAACATGAAAAGAAGGTCTTTCCAAAATTCGCTGACAGACAGGCTGTTAAATAAAAAACCGTGGTCAATCATGTGCATGATCGACCCGCTCGCAACCGACCTGTCACCCGTCAAAAGCGCTCGCTCGTTACTACCGCTCGCGACCAATTTCTCTGCCCGTGTTTGTTTTTTTGCTGCTAATGGTTTGTAGGTATGTACCGTATCAGATTAGTTTAGCACAAAGTTGCTTAGAAGCACAGGCCTTCGATTTACCGCTTCACCCCTTATTGCTGCACACCTGCTGTTGCCACCAGTGCTTCTCATTTTTTCATTAATTGTTGAGTTAATTTAATCATTGTCTTAAAAGAAATGTCAGGATTTGCTACCTGATTTACTGTTCCAGCAATAAAAATATTCTCTTTCGGGCTGTAATATGCTAAAGCTCCTGAAAGTCCTGAGTGTCCTATGAAGTATGGAACTGCACCTGTCGGGTTAAAAATCCAGGGAAGTTTGAATAAGTGAATTCCGATGCCTGACCGCATTGGAAAAAAGATTTTGTTCCATTCTTGCAATTCTTCAATGTAGGATGATGGGAATAATTTGCCTGTAAAAAATGCTTCAATAAAAATAAGCATATCGGTTGAAGTTGAAACTATTCCACCGTCTGCCCCAAAAGATGTCATTGCTTTTGGGATATTCAGTTCGTTGCTTTTGTAATAAAGAGTTTTTGGTGTATTGTCAGTTGGGTCTTGATAGAGATAGGTTTTTGCCAAACCAAGTGGCTGGATGATAAATTCTCTGCAATTTTCCGCATACGATTTATGGGTAATATTCTCAATGATTTTTCCTAAAAGCTGGAAATTTGCATCGGAATAGTTTGCTTTCCCTTTTGCCCCGGGTGCGAAAAGTGGAGCCATTTTTTTTGTCCTTTCAATTGCTTGTTCAAAAGTCCAAAATTGGTCTTTGCCTTCTGTTATTTCATTTTCCAAACTTTTTCCATTTGTTCCTTTGCCTTGGAAATAGTCAGGAAGTCCTGATGTATGAGAGAGCAGGTGTTTGATTGTTAGTTCTTGAGAATATTCTTTCCCTTTGTAAATATGCAGTTCTGCGACAATTGGTTTATCAATGTAATTGTTGATTTTGTCGTCAACACTTAATTTTCCTTCCGCTCTTAGTTTTAGAATTATCGCTGTCGTAAATAGTTTGGTTGTACTTGCGATGAAGTAGGGTTGGTCTATGGACAAATTACCTGACGAACCTTGCCAGGTTAGATTATCCTTTTTTAAGGCAAATGATGCCCCAAATACTTTTTTGCCGTCCACTGTTTTGTCCAAAACAATTTGCAGTAATTTTTGTTTTTCAATTGCCATTTGTCCAAATGTTGTCTGCATAATTCTGAAGCAGATTGTTGTTGTAAATGTTTTCGTAATCGTCTTTTTAGCATTGGTGCTAACTCATAACCGTGCATCTGCCGCCACCGCACGCGTCCCGGCATTGTCTCCACCCTCAGATTGTTGACGGATGCAGGGAGTTGGACAAAGCCGCCTCTCCGGGCAGTGCATCTTTTCCTTATCTTTTATACAGATGATATTAGGATTGCAAAATACTCGAGCCTTGCGATAAAATCAAGTATAGCAAAAAAATGTTCAATTTTTTATGTATAAATTGCTGTTATTAAGGTGTTTAATGATTAGGGGCGGCAGACGGGACACTACGGATTACAAATCCGAGTGAGCAATGATGTGGTTTATGCAATTTATAAGACCGGTAACGTAATAAGGGTTAAACATTCAACTAATGGTGGCACCAGTTGGTTATCGTCAATATCAGATAGATCTACTACTGCAAATTTATGTAATGGCATTGACGCAATTTATGAGCTTGGTCAGGGTGTTCACCTAGTCTGGGCAACGCAAGATAACAATTCAGATTTTGAGACTTATTATTGGCGGTTAACACCACCACCATATCAATGGACAGAGAATAAAAATGTAACTGATGATACTCAGTACGAAGTAGGTGGTGCACCAACAGTTAATTATTCGCAGGGAAGGGTTCATGTGAGTTACAATCTAAAAGCAGGAGTTCAAACGTGGAGTGCTGCTAAAACAAGAGACAGATATAATGGTGTATGGCAAACTCCTCAGTTTATATCAACAGTTGACGAATCAATGGCTGAGAGATTGGAGGTTCGTGAAAATAACCTTTATGCTGTTTATTCAAAATTTTTTATAGAATATCCTAAAGTATATTTTCATCTTGCATATAAATCCAGAACTTTATCGGGAACCTGGTCTTCGAGTGAGGGTACGATTATAGATTACGCAATACTTGAGGATCCAACTTCATTTAATCTCTGCAAAACTTATGATGAAAAACTTCAGGTAGTTTACGTAGATGTCACAGGTGGTCAAAGCTTTTTCAATAGGAGTTTTAATGGGAGTTGGAGTGGAACATTTACACTTGATGGCAATCATAACTATGATCTTATTCCAAAAGGATTAACAAATGTATCAAATGATGTATTTGTAACATGGAAAATATACGGAGATAATTTTATAAGATACCGTCAATACGATGCAATTCCATTGTCCCCACAAGGTCTCGCGGTATCCGGAAGAGATTTTGGTCAATGGTCTCATCCGATATTAACCTGGTCATTTAACAATGAACCTGATGTGTATGCCAATGATAATGGTTATGAAATACAACGAAGAACACGACAGGTTCCAGGTAATTTTGGGAACTGGTCAACAATTGCTTATGTAGCAGGCAACGTTAAAACTTATAATGATTATGATATTATCATTGAAGGAACAGGTTCTCTATATCAGGCTGAATATAAAATAAGAGCAATAGATGTTGGAAATAATATTTCTAGTTGGTCATCAACGGTATCTATTTATTTTGGTCAGTTTGGTAAAATGAATAGTGAAATGAAGAAGTTTGAATACCAACTCTCGCAGAACTATCCCAATCCTTTCAACCCAACAACAACAATAAGTTACTCTATACAAAATGCAGGAGAAGTGTCGCTGAAAGTATATGATATGCTCGGAACA
>JABWAJ010000143.1 GCA_013361075.1 Saprospiraceae bacterium
CCAACTGTTTTGCCGTGGCAGAAGCCCGTATGGGGGCGGTTCAATCTCAATTTCCGGAGGCGCGGGTCGTTTTTGGTGTCATTCTTGGCACTGGTGTGGGCGGTGGCGTGGTGGTAGACGGAAAGGTGATCGGAGGCAGACAAGGCATCGGAGGCGAATGGGGACACAACCTGCTTGACGAATCCGGTGGACCTTGTTATTGTGGAAAAACAGGTTGTGTGGAAAAAGTAATTTCAGGCCCTTCTCTCGAAGCCTATTATGCCGGTCGTTCCGGCGAAAATCGCTCTCTGAAGGACATACTGGCGCGAAGAAATGAAGACCCCGCAGCAGCAGAAACCATTGCCCGGTTGATCCATTTTTTTGGAAAAGGCATCGCACAGGTCATCAATATCCTGGATCCTGATGTCATTGTGCTGGGCGGAGGGGTCGGAAACATAGACCTACTCTATACAGAAGGTGTAGCAGGCGTTTTGCCACACATTTTTAACAATCGGCTGGATACCATTTTCCTGAAACCGGAGTTGGGCGACAGTGCAGGGGTATTCGGAGCAGCACTGCTGACGGTTGATAAAGGATAAGGAGGGAAGCAGGTCAAGGTTAAAGGGAATCCGTAGTTTCATCATGAAAACCGAATCCCTTTAACCTCCGGGCTTTTAAGTTTTAACCCTGACCCGCTTTAATCCCCATTCCGGATAAAATTAATACCCCGGATTCTGTGTAATTATCCCGGCGCTGGTTTCCACTTCCCGCTGGGGAATTGGCCAGAGCGCCCGGTATTCCTGGGTAATGCCTACAGTCGACCACTTGTTGTAGCGACGCAGGTCAAACCACCGGTGTCCTTCGTGTGCAAATTCCAACCGGCGTTCCTTTTCGACGGCGGCAACGATCTCCTCAGCAGTTGCCGGAGATGCCATGCCCAGACCTGCACGCGTCCGAATCGTATTCAGGTCATTTACTGCTTCTGAGAGTTTGCCGGAGCGCGCCTGTGCTTCCGCACGGATCAGGTACATCTCGGCCAGCCGAATCAACAGCACGTTGTCATCGCCCGGCACCCGGGTGTATTTCTGCGTTTTTGCAGCCGGCGTTGTGGTGTAATTGACCGCCTGGCGTACGTCTCCAGCTTCGTGTGCGTCACGCAAACCGGTGGTGGAAGCTATTTCGTTGCGCCCGCCAAGGTTAGTAGGATAGTAGAAAAATGCAATTGAGTTGGCGTTTGTCACATCAAACTGCAGCTCCCAAATGGCTTCAGCCGTATTTTTTTTGAGATAAATATCGGCATAAGTCGATCCGGGAATCAAAGAGTACCCCCCTGTTGTGATGACTTCTCCTGCAGCGTTTTCTGCCGGCGTCCATTCACCCCGAAAGAGATGTACCCTTGCCTTGAGGGCATTGGCTACCCGTTTGTTTGCCCTGCCTGTGCCATTGGTATTGACCAGGTTTTGAACGGCAAAATCCAGGTCTTCCAGAATGAGCGCCCAAACCTCGGCCTCGGTATTGCGGGGCTTTGGTGCGGCATCGGCAGCCGTCAGGGTAGGTGTCGTCACCAAAGGCACACCCAAACCACCTGCCTGATTGTACCCGGCAGGAGTGCCGCCATAAAAAGCAAGCAGGTTGAAATAATTGTATGCCCTCAAAAAGCGTGCTTCGCCGATCGCATTGTTCACATTGAAACTTGGATCGGTAACGCCCGGCGCAGATGCAATCACGTTATTGGCACGGTTAATGGCAATGTAAATTTGTTGCCACATGTTGCGCAACTCAACATTATCTGCCAGAATGCTGCGGTTGGCCACCTGGGCAAAGCTGGGAAAAGTGCCGGTATGAGCCAGAATATCGGCATACATATCGCCCAATGCCCAGTAGCGCAGGCCCATATAATTGGCGCTTTGCAACGCACTGTAGCACCCAATGAGGGCCGCATCCACATCCTGTTTGGTTTTGAAACCCGCTGTGCCATCAAGGGCTGTTTCGGGTTCCAGTTCTATATTCTTATCGCACGCGGTGAAAGTGGAAAGCACCAACACGCAAGCGAAGCTCATTGACCATATTTTTTTCATGACTTCTGATTAATGGTGGACAAATTAAAACGCAACATTCAAGCCGAACAAAATCGTGCGCGACTGTGGGAAAGTCAAAAAGTCCGTACCTGGTGCCGTATTCGTTTCTCCGAAAGTGCTCACTTCCGGATCGAAGCCCGAATATTCCGTAAAGGTTAGCAGGTTCTGGCCACTGACATACACCCGCAGTTTGGACAACCGCAGTTGTTGTAACAAGCTGGATGGCAGGTTATAGCCCAGCGTTACGTTTTTCAACCGCAGATAGGAAGCATCTTCCAGGAAACGGTCTGAAACGCGGCGGTTGTTGTTGGGGTCGGCCCAAACAGCGCGTGGAATGTCGGTGTCTGTATTTTCAGCTGTCCAGCGGTCGCGAACGGTAGCCAGTTGGCCGAATACGCTGTTCATGCCTTCTGCAAAAGCTTTTGTGTTGTTGTAAACCAGGTTGCCGTAGGAGAACTGGAAAAACAAGGAAAGGTCAAATCCGTAAAAGCTTAAGTTATTGGTCAAACCGCCATAAAATTTCGGGTTTGCGTGCCCCAAAATCTTCTGATCGGAGCTGGTAATGACACCGTCGCCATCCAGATCGCGGAATTGGATGTCGCCCGGACGGGTCAGCGAAGACTGGTAAACTGCGTTGGCATTACCGGTGCTTTCTTTAGCCGCATTGTCGAGCGCTGTGATTTCATCCTGGGTCTGGAAAATACCAACCACTTCATACCCGCGGAAGCTGCCCAAAGCATAACCTTCTTCTACCCAGCTGGCGAATCCGGCTGCAAACGGTGCCCCGGCTAATTTCAGAACTTCGTTTTTGAAAAAAGAAAGGTTGAAGTTCGTTGTCCATGAAAAATTGCTTGATTCCACATTCACGGAATTAATGCCAAGGTCAATACCGGTGTTCTTGATGGAACCAATATTTTCGTTGATGGTGGCAAAACCAGAGGTGAATACCAGCGGACGACCGAGCAACAATTCATTGGTTGTACCCTGATAAGCTTCAATTACAAAGTTGAGGCGGTCTTTAAACAAGCCAATTTCCAGGGCAATGTCTAAGTCTTCACGCTGTTCCCATGTAAGATCAGGGTTGCCAAGTTGCGTCGGCGCAAGACCCGCCAGTTGGTTGTAATTGGCGCCGGCTGCGATGAGTGCGCGGGAAGCAAAGTTGGCAATGTTTTGATTGCCGCGAATGCCCCAGCTTGCCCGAAGTTTCAGGTCAGAAATCAATTCTGAATCACTCAGGAAACCTTCTTCAGAAATCCGCCAGGCTGCCGAAACAGCAGGGAATATCCCGAAGCGGTTGTTGGCTCCGAAGCGTGAGGAACCATCTGCCCGAACACTTGCCGAAATCAGGTATTTTTGAGCATAGCTGTAGTTCAGTCGCGTAAAGTAGCTGTTCAATCCCCATTCCGTGCGGTTAGACGTCGCATCTTTTTTGATCGAGGCAGCATTCAGCGTTTGAATGGTATTTCCCGGGTAGTTTTCCCCCTGGGCAAAAAATGTTTCCTGATTGTTGTGCTGGAACGAAACACCAAGTACGGCATCGAAACTGTGGTTTTCACCAAAGGATTTCCGGATGCTGAAATAGTTTTCGTTGATCACATTGATGTCCCGGGAATAGGCTTCAATCCCTTGTCCGCGAACGCCGGCACCGGCATTGGTCGTTGTCGGGCTGAAACGGAATTCACGAACATTCAGGTAATCCAGGCTGAGATCCGATCTGAAAGACAGCCACGGTGCCAGTTCAAGTTCGCCAAAAACACTGGACAGCAAACGTCCCTGCTGGATGTCATTGGTGGGTTCGTTCGCAGCAGCAACCGGATTCTCCACCGAGGAGTTCGGATCCCGGGCATAAGTACCATCGGCATTGTAAACCGGAATATGTGACCCCAGCAGAACAGCGGTACTCAACACCCCGAAAATATTGTTGTCGTTGTTGATCCTGGAGCTGTTGGCATTTGAAAAAGCTGTGCTGGTTCCGATTTTGAACCGGTCGCTGACCAAATTATCCAGGTTTACCCTGACACTCATGCGGTTGAAGGTAGACCCTATGATGCTGCCATCCTGGTTGAAATAGGAGCCCGAAACGTAAAATTTGGTGCGGTCACTACCGCCCGAAAACGACAGATCTGTACTTTGAATGGGCGCTGAACGGAAAATTTCATCCTGCCAGTTGGTACTTGGCAGGGTTGTAGGATCGGGAAAAAGAGCGGAAAGGCTCCGTGCTGCACGGGCTTCATTCACCAAAGCACCATATTCCGGGCCCGTCAATGGTTCCAGGGTACGCCAGACCTCCTGGGTTCCGTAGTAGGCATTCAGGGACACCTCGGTTTTTTGCTGCTTTCCCCGTTTGGTCGTAATCAGAACGACCCCGTTGCTGGCCCGCGAGCCGTAAATGGAAGCCGCCGCCGCATCTTTCAATACTTCGATGGACTCAATATCCGCCGGGTTGATGTTCGAGAGGGCGTTGTCCTGTTGTCCGCCAAAACCCAACTGCGAAAAGCTGCCGATGTTGATGGGCACCCCGTCTATCACATAAAGTGGCTGACTGCCTGCAGTAATGGAAGAAGGACCGCGTACGCGCACCGAAACTGACGCACCCGGCGTTCCGGATGCAGCCGTTACCTGAACCCCGGGTGCCTGCCCCTGCAGAGCTTGATCGAGGCCGGTAACCGGCAATTTGGAAATGGCCTCTGCGGAAACCTTGGAAACTGATCCGGTCAGTTCTTTTTTGGAACGGGTACCGTAACCTACCACCACAACGTCGGCAAAGCTGATGACGTCGGCCTCCAGCACGATGTTGTAGTCGTTGGCGTTGCCCAAAGCAAGTCGCTGCGTAATGAATCCGGTATAACTAACGACGAGGGTATTGCCATTGGCAGGCACCCTCAGGGTAAAACTTCCATCGGGATCTACTACGGTTCCCACAGAAGTACCTTCGACCAGAATCGTAGCACCAATAAGAGGTTCCCCTTTTTGGTCTGATACTTTCCCGGTCACGTTGCGCTGTGCAAAGACAGCACCAGCGCTGACGAGCATCAGCGCTAAGCCGAACAAGAGTTTTTTCATACTAGTTACACTTTGAATGATGAAAAAAAAAAGCACACGAAACAAAATTACCTGCCAGTAATTCTGAGCCATGATTTAACTTGCCAGTCTTTGAAATTATTAATTTTAATCAGCCTCCTAACACCCATTGGGCATTTTTGTTCTGGAGAAGGATTTTCTGTTGACTTTGAGGGGAATAAAATTATCCTTATTTTGCACAACCCGAAAGAATAAAAGACAGTTTCATTTGAGAATACCTTCTAAGTAATCTGTCATGGAAAAGACACAACAATTCAAAACCAATATCAATTGTGGCAACTGTGTGCGCACGGTTTCTGGTTTTTTGAACGAAATAGAAGGCATTAACCGTTGGGAAGTTGATACAACAAGCTCAGATAAAATCCTGACGGTAGAAGGCTCTGTTCCCGCTGCTACTATAATTGCTGCTGTAGAAGAAGCAGGGTTTGATATTGTGGTAGACGGTAGACGGTAGACGGTAGACGGTAGACGGTAGACGGTGGACGGTGGACGGCCCGTCTACCGTCCACCGTCTACCGTCTACCGTCCACTTACTTACGCATAACCGCAGCTTTTGCCCGCAGCATCGCATTTTCGCGAATATTCAAATAAAACAGGTTGTAGTCGCCAATGTGGTAGTTCTTGGTATTGAACAGAAAACTACCCGGAAATTTGGGTTTTGTAACCCAGAGAATGTCTTTGTAGATTTGTGCATCGGCCAGTTGGGGCATGATCTCGTTAAAATTGCGCAAAACCCCTCCTTTGTTTAGTGATGTTGGTGCATAATCGCCATTATTTTGCCAAAGCAATGGATTCGTCACTGCAATAGCACTGCCTCCCGCACCGCCGGTAATGCCTGCAATGAAAGCGGCATAGGCCTTGCCTTCCGGATAGTGGTCGCGGCGGAAACTCCGCCAGGTGCAGAAACAGCCGGTCTCATCGGGGCGCTCACAAGGTTTGATGGTACTGAAATATTGAATGGGCACGGGCATGCCAACGAGGTATGCGGCCACAAGTTGTGCCCTAAGAGGCTTGCCGTCAAAAAATTCTTTCACCAGCCGCATCCCGTGTGTTGCTCCCTGGCTATGGGTTGCAATGATAATCGGGCGCCCCTGGTTGAAGTGATCCAGGTAATATTGAAAAGCTGCTTTTACGTCTTCATAAGCCAGTTCAAAGGCTTGCCTGGAAGCTTCTTTACTTTCGGCTTTTGCAAAATAAGCATAAATATGAGCCTGACGGTAGCGCGGCGCATAAACCCGCCCCGCTCCATTAAATATACTGGCCTGATACAGAATGGCCCCGCCGTCAGTTTTGGCATTCAGCGCCACATCAGAAACCGGTGCATTCCAGAGTTTTTGGCCCCGGTCGCCGGTATACGTTGTTGGATGCAAAAAGAAAACATCCGTTTCCGCAATAGCCTGATTGTCCGGAAAAGAATCGAGGGGCCTGCGGTCTGCATTGTCTTTTTTGGAAGGCAACGCCGCCCAATGATCCGGATTTGCATAATCAGGTGGGGCTGGCGTTTTTTGAGCATCAAAAGCGCCTTTAGGGTGCACTGAACAAGACGCAAACCCGGCAAGTACCATCAAAATCAGAATCAACCGCATGTTATTTTTTTTATCATTTGCTCATGCAATATTAATAAATTTATGAAGATGCACCAAAACAGGGGTACTTGTATCCACCTGCCCGGGTGGCAACAGAATCTTATTGTGTTTTTTACACTACCTGCAATCATATCATTTTTATACCTTAGAGGCTTCCAAACAGAAGGAAGATTTTAGATATTAGATATAAGATATTTGACATCAGATGACAGATTTGAACCTTAATGGTCTCAAGTCTAACATCTAATGTCTAATATCTACTGTCTTAAACAATCAGTTAATGAAGCAACAGATACTTTTTGCAGCGATTTTGATCGCATTTCTCGGGGCAGGCTGCAGCCGTCCGGGGTCGGATGATGCAGGTGCTTACGAACGTGCGCACGATCCGTGGGTTTTCCGCTCGGTCCTCGACAGCATTCCCCGCATCCTCACTGTAGCTTTAAACGACAACCTTTGGGTTGCCTACAGTGCTCAAACCGGTGCCCTTTACAAAGCCTGGAAAGGCGGTGTCAACTTTGACGGGGCTGTTTATACTACCGTTCATGGCCCGCAACCCAGTACCCTGGGTAATACGTGGTTTGAAAATCAGTACGATACCCCGTGGACGGTGGAAATGGGAGGAAAAACAATACCCTACCAGGTTGCCTACCGGGGCCACCGGTTTGAAAAAGGCCAGGTGTATGTCAATTACGACCTCGTACTGGACGGCGGGAAAGCCATCCGCATCAATGAAAAACCGGAATACGTAACCAATTCCAACCACCAAACCGGCTTCGAGCGCACTTTCAAAACGAGCAATGTGCCGCAAGGTGCCAAGTTGCGTTTCAAAACCAACCTGAGTTCTATTGCCATGGAAGGCAATGTGCATACCAAAGCTCCTTTTACTGTTTCCAACAGCAAACCACGAGAAGCGCACAACCTTGCAGGCATTGATGCCGATGTAGAACTGGAAGTAGCGGCAAACGGCGAAACCTCTTTCACTACCTTTTTTACCAAAAAACCGCTCATCGAAAATGAAAACAAAGTCGTAGGAGAAGAGGAAACGGAAAACCTGCCACGCGGTTACCGGCTTATTGCCCGCAATGATTGCAAAACCTGCCACAATACCTACGTCAAAACCATCGGCCCGGCTTATGTGGAAGTGGCAAAAAAATACGACAATACCCTGGCCAACGTAACCATGCTGACCGGAAAAGTGATCAATGGTGGTTCGGGCGTTTGGGGGGAAGCCGCAATGACCGCCCACCCGGAAGTAGATGAAGCCGACATCAAATCCATGGTGGAGTACATCATGACACTGGATGCTGACGAAGAAGCAATGGCGGCTAAAAAAGCCGGTACAGCTAAGGCCATACCGGCCAATCTGAAATTTATAGACGGCGTTCAAGGTCTGACAGAAGGTGACCTGGGATCCGGTTCTGTTTTTAAGATTTTTACCGGAAAAGGCCCAATCCGAAAACTGGCTGATGTGAATTTCAAAGCAACGCCTACCTACAAAGGGGTCATGCCGGTTATTTATGCAGAAAGTACCGACTTCCTGCAATTGGAAGACGACTTTGCCATAGAAGCAAGCGGGTATCTGGAAATTCCGAAAGACAACAACTACGTGTTCCGCCTGTCAAGCGACGATGGCTCGCGCCTTATTATTGATGACAAAATTATTGTGGACAATGACGGCGAACACGGCACGGATGCAAAAGACGGCGAAATTGCCCTGAATGCAGGCTACCATCCATACCGGGTAGAGTTTTTTCAGTCGAAAGGCGGAAAATTCCTGTCTCTGGAATGGCGTTCGTTCAACGACGAGTCTTTTGAAGTGGTTCCGACTTCCGCGCTGAAACACCACCGCAAAGACCAGCCTAAAGCCACAGATATTGCGCCCGCCATGGCCGTAGCCCGTCGCATTCCCGGCGATGGATTTGCTTTAAATGCAGTGCACCCAAGCTACGATCTGAGCCAGGCCCGGCCGGATGACTTTGCACCCAAAGTAGGCGGTATGGACTTCCTGCCTGATGGCCGGCTCGTCATCAGCACCTGGGATGCTGAAGGGGGTGTGTACGTTCTGGACAATGTACAAAGCGGTGATGCCTCTGCAATTACGTATAAAAAAATCGCCAAAGGGTTGGCAGAACCATTGGGTTTGAAAGTCGTAGATGGCGAAATCTACGTCATGCAAAAACAGGAACTGACCAAACTGATAGACGAAGACGGCGACGATATCATTGACGAATACCAAACGGTGTGCAACGATTGGCGCGTATCTGCCAATTTTCATGAATTCGGTTTCGGCCTGGCCTATAAAGACGGCTATTTCTACGCTGCTTTGGCTATTGCCATTCTGCCTGGTGGGGCCAGCGCCAACCCGCAAATTTCTGACCGCGGCAAAGCCATCCGCATTTCCAAAGAAACGGGGAAAATGGAAATCGTTGCTGAAGGCCTGCGTACACCCAACGGCGTTGGTATCGGTGTAGACAACGAAATTTTTATTGCTGACAACCAGGGCGACTGGTTACCGTCTTCTAAAATCCTGCATGTCAGCAAAGGTGCTTTTTTTGGTTCCCGTGCAGTAGATTCAGCCCGGGTTGCCCAAATTCCGGTTAAACTCCCTGTAGTATGGTTGCCACAGGACGAAATCGGCAACTCGCCCTGCACACCGCTGGCGCTCAATGACGGCCCTTATAAAGGCCAGATGATCCACGGCGAAGTGACCCACGGCGGTGTCAAACGCGTGTTTGTGGAAAAAGTTGGCGGCGAATACCAGGGGTGTGTGTTTCGCTTCATCCAGGGCCTTGAGGCCGGGGTAAACCGCATGACCTGGGGCCCCGATGGCGCACTCTACATTGGCGGCATTGGCTCCACAGGTAACTGGGGGCATACCGGCAAGCTTTGGTATGGCCTGCAACGCCTGAAATTTAATGAAAAACCTACCTTTGAAATGCTGGCCGTGCGTGCCAAATCTGATGGGATAGAAATTGAATTCACCCAGCCATTGGCCGAAGGATTGGGCTGGAACCCGGCTGATTACGAAATCAAGCAATGGATGTATGTGCCCACCAAAAACTATGGCGGCCCTAAACTCGATCAGTCAAACCTCAAAGTATTGTCGGTCAACCTGTCTGACGACCGGAAAAAGGTCTTTCTCGAACTGGCAGGGATGAAAGAAAACCACGTCGTTTATGTTCATTTGCCTTATGACTGGACCAGTGCCAACGATCTGGAACTTTGGTCAACTGAAGGCTGGTATACCCTGAACCGCATTCCGCAGGGGCAGCCTGGCTTCCGCAAACCCGCTCCAGCTCCGGCTGCTCCCAATACCCTGACGGCAGAGGAGCAAAAAGCCGGATGGAAATTGCTTTTTGATGGAAAAACGACCAAAGGCTGGCGCAATTTCAAAAAACAAACGATTGGTTCGGCCTGGAAAGTTGTGGACGGTGCCATCATGCTGGATGCAAAGAAAAAACCTGATGGCGGATGGCAGGCTGTTGATGGTGGCGACATCATTACGGAGGGCGAATACGAAAACTACGAGTTGCGGCTGGAATGGAAAATTGCGCCTTGTGGCAACAGCGGCATCATTTATAACGTGGTGGAATCGGATAAATATGACTATGTGTGGCAAACCGGCCCGGAAATGCAGGTACTTGACAATGCCTGTCACCCCGACGCGCTGATTGAAAAACACCGCGCAGGCGATCTGTACGATTTGATTGCATGCAAATACGTGACCGTTAAACCGGCTGGCCAATGGAATAAAGCGCGGTTAGTAATCAAAAACGGCAAATTAGAACATTGGCTGAATGGCAAAAAACTCGTGGAGACGGAAATGTTTACCAGCCAATGGACCCAGATGATTGCAGGCAGCAAATTTAAAGACATGCCGGATTTCGGGAAAGCGCGTAAAGGGCATATTTCTCTGCAAGACCACGGCGATCCGGTATGGTACCGGAACATTAAGATACGGACGTTTTAACGGTGGACGGTGGACGGTGGACGGTAGACGGCCCGTCCACCGTCTACCGTCCACCGTCTACCGTCCACCGTCCACCGTCCAC
>JABWAJ010000727.1 GCA_013361075.1 Saprospiraceae bacterium
AAAACAGAAGCCCGTATGAATGAGCCTATCTCTACCATTATGACCCGCGAGGTCTTTACGCTGAGTCCTGAAGACACACTGGCTAAAGTCAGGGAGGTCTTGCTGACCAAACGTTTTCATCACCTGCCGGTTGTGAAGGGCAAAAAGCTCGTTGGTATCATTACTTCCTACGACCTCACCAAACTGGCCCGTGAAGCCAGTGAATATGACAAAATCCGGGTTCAGGATGTGATGACCACCAAAGTAGCTACGCTTGGCCCTAATGAATTGATTGGTGCCGCTGCACAGGTTTTTCTCGAGCATTTGTTTCATGGGTTGCCCATTATTGACGAAGACCACCACTTAGTGGGCATCGTTACAACCCACGACATTTTAAAGTATCAGTTTTATAAAGCCTACCCCGATCACCGGTTGTATTGGTAGGAAAAATACCGGAGCAATGCTCGTGAACTTGTCTGTAAAAGGCAAAACTTATCGCTGTGATTTGTCTGCACCTTTGGACATTTCAATGCCTTTGCGTGCAGGATTCGATACGGTAAACTGTTTTTATGCGCCACCAATGGAGGTAGACCCCGTCATTGCCGGCGAATTTAAAGGTTCAGTGGCACTGGGCGGACCGGTAAATTTTGTCAATGTCCGCTTCAATCCGCATGGCAATGGCACCCACACCGAATGCGTTGGCCATATTGCCAAAGAATCCTATTCCATCAACCAATCCCTCCGGTCTTTTCACCACTTTGCAAAGTTAGTCAGCCTCTACCCTACCCGGATGGACGATGGTGATCGGGTGATTCTGCGCCATCAGGTCGAAGCGGTATTAGCGCCTGGTGAAGCAGAAGCTTTTATCCTTCGCACCCTTCCGAATGATGCGCTCAAGCTGAGAACGAATTACTCCGGTGCCAATCCGCCTTACCTGCACCACGAGGCCGTCGAATACCTCGTAGCCGCCGGCGTTGAGCACTTGCTGCTCGATTTGCCCTCAGTAGACCGGGAAGAAGACGGGGGCCTGCTCTTGGCCCACCGTGCCTTCTGGCAGTACCCCGAACAACCCCGAACCCATGCCACCATTACTGAATTAATTTTTGCAAATCAGGCGATCAAAGATGGTTTCTAGTTGTTGAACCTTCAGATTGCCCCGTTTGAAGTAGATGCCAGTCCGGGAAAACCGGTGTTGTATGCGCTTCAGGAGCATTAATATTGTTATCATGTCGCATGCTCAAAACATCACCTACCATTCCAGGGGTTACCGCGACTTCAGGAGTATTGACCCTGGAGCGCACCGGGAAATATTGCATTTTTACGAACTGCACGAAGCGGACATCCTCCGCACCGAATTTGAAGAGTATTTTGAAATGCTGGCAGCCTATACCGATGCCTTGTTTGAAACAGGAGCTTATCGCAAACACTTGCTGATGGCCGATGTGGCGATCGGAGAAAGCATGTCGCAGGACCTGGATTTGGCTTATGGCAAGTATATTTTTGCACAGATGTTGTTTCGCAAGGCAGCTTCCCATTTCAATTTGGGGGAATACCGGCAAGCGGAGCACCACATCGGGCAATTGGTCCGCATTGATCCTGACCATAAGGAGGCGCTGCGTTTTTTCAGAAAATGCCGTTACCGGCAACGCCCAAACTGGCTGCACCAGATCAGGGCAGCGGCCATTTTCCTTTTTCTGTTAGCGGCGCTCATCATCTGTGTCGAGTTGCTGCTCATCCGGCCTTTCTATGCCATGCATGTCCATTTGATTGAAACATCGAGGAATACCATCTTGGGCATGGGGGTGCTGTTGCTTATTGTCGGAGAGGCTTTACACTTTGTTCGGGTGCGATTTGCCTAAACAAAAACTTCCCTTCTGTATAAAAAGGTTTAT
>JABWAJ010000144.1 GCA_013361075.1 Saprospiraceae bacterium
GTTACAGCGTATCGCCAGCACGGCATTGCCATTGGCCGTGGTTGTGATGTAAATGCCTGCATGGCCGAATTGTACGGCAAAGCAACCGGCATTGTAAAAGGCAAAGGCGGATCCATGCACTTCTTTTCTGCCGAACACCACTATTATGGCGGCAACGGCATCGTTGGCGCGCAGATTCCAATCGGCACGGGCATTGCTTTCGCAGAAAAATACAAAGGCACCGACAACCTGTGCGTGACAATGTTTGGCGACGGCGCAGCCCGTCAGGGTGCTTTGCACGAATCGTTCAACATGGCCATGACCTGGAAGTTACCGGTGCTTTACATTTGTGAAAACAACGGCTATGCCATGGGTACTTCGGTGGAGCGAACCAGCAACGTGGTGGACATGAGCAAACTGGGACTTTCCTACGACATGCCTTCAGAAACCGTTGACGGCATGAAGCCCGAAGCCGTTCACGAAGCCGTAAGCCGCGCAGCCCAGCACATCCGCTCCGGCAAAGGACCATACTTCCTGGAAATCCGCACTTACCGCTACAAGGGGCACTCCGTTTCCGACCCGGCTACTTACCGCTCAAAAGACGAAGTGGAGCATTACCGCAACCTCGATCCGATTAAATACGTGGAAGGAAAGCTGCTCGACAAGGGCATGGCATCCGAAGCAGAAATACAAGCCATCAAAGACCGGGTTGCTGCCCAAATTGCAGAAGCGGTTCGTTTTGCCGATGAATCCCCTTACCCGGATGGCGCATTGCTGTTCGAAGACAATTATGTGCAGGCAGACTATCCGTTCATAACAGATTAATCTGTTCTGTCCGATTAGCGTATCCTGTTCTATTTGCTGCCACAGGAGCAAGTTGTAAAGCCAGGCGCTTTATGCAAAAAACCTCCTCCCGAATGTATGCATCGGGGGAGGCTCGTAATTCGGGGCATATTAGAAGCTCTTGTCTAAACAGGAATCAACACTTCGTATTCATCAGAAGCAGAGAGGTAGTGGAATATTGGCCCGTAGCTGCCCTCGAGGCCGAAGTGCCCGACTGCGACATCGTCAGCCATTTGAATGCGGATGTCCTCCGAGCCAATGGCCGCAAACCAGCTGTACGTGCCACTTTCAGCGCGTTTGACTTGAATTACCGGGGGATTGGAATCAAGTCTTTTGATCCGGAACCGCAGGTAATCATTCGTTTGGGGAGCAGAAACTTCCGTAATAATGGCTGTCCGGGCGCCGGTATCGTCATAACTACCCTGATAGAGTTTTACTTCCCAGTAGTGGTTTTCAAGATCGTGCTCGCCTCCCAAACTGGGCGCATTGTACTCACTTTCAGTAAGGCACGCTACCGGGATGGTAATTTTTCCGGAAGTGGTGTTAAACTCGAGGTCACAGATGCGATTCTGCGCTTCTCCACCCATAAAAACAACATACTTGTACCAGGCCATCTTAAATGTAGTTTAAAGTTTTGCCTACTCTTTAAAGGGATTTTCGGCAATCCTCCCTGTGGTTTAGTATTTTTTTGGGAAGTAGCATGGACGATTCTGCTTGCTCAGGTATCCCGCAGCAGGCAGTTGGTGAGGCAATGCACAGAACCGCCGTATAACATGTGAGGCAGATAATTCATGAGCCGGTGTACGTCAAATCCCAGGTTCCGGAAACATTGTTCAGCCTGCCGGTCAAAATCGTCAAGCTTGCCGGTTCCCAGTTCAAAAGGACTGTGGTTGGCCAGCCCCGTCCCATAAGTGGGCATCCATACCTGGCTTCCGGATTGCCCGATTTCTACCAAACAGTTGTTGTAACTCAGTACAAACCAGTCGCGCCTGTTTTCATAGTCGAGGTGTTTCCCATAAATCAAAGGCATGGGCAGGTAGCTGATCTCAAAGCCGGATTGGGCCAGGTCATCCGCAATATGGCCAATCCAGGCATTCCAGGGCTGGATGAATTGCTCTTCCAATTCCTGCGAAGAGACATCAGATGCATTTTCTATCCTCGAAACAAGTACCCGGTAAGCGCCGCCTTCTGATTGCCTTCCGGCAAGCGTCAGGAAAAGATCCAGATGAAAAAACGGCTGCCGGTTGCCAATGGGGCACCTGCTGAACACGTCCCGGTTATATTGATCCAGTGCAGGCATTTTGAAATTTTCAGGGCGCTTTTTACCCAACAGAATGATCCTTTTCTGGTCTTTGGGTGAAAGCCAATGCTGAAAATCGCATTTGATATCGTGCGGTTTAAGCGAAAGTGACATGGCTTTCTGGAGGGTCTCTTTTTTGGAAATCAGCTGCTTTCTGACTTTTCGTTCCATGTTGAAATAATCCTTGCCAATCAACATAAAATTGTCGCCTACAAGAACATTGCCGCCATGGAATATCAATGGGGAATTGAGCAGGGAAAACTGGTGGGCTCTCTGCATGACAATCTCGTCGGCAATCTGAGCATCCGTAACAGTTGGGCCGGTTAATTCGACATTGGATTCCCGGATGAATTCGTTGGGTTCGATGCAAACAGATTTTACTTTCCCGTCTGTATCGGAATGGGTGTACCCCATTAAAAAAGGATCCCGCACCCAACACGAAAAATGATTGTATCTGGAATAGATGAATTGAATCTTGCGGCCATTTTTTTCAAAATTGCGCTGCATTTCTTCGAGGTGGGCCTTTACGTGGGCATACCGCCTGGCTACGTGCACTGTACCGGGCGGGCATTCCGTGTAAACGAAAAAGTCAACGCCGGACATTTTTTTCAGCAAATCAGTCAGGGTATTTTTATAAATCAATTCCCCTGGGCTATAAATAGGGTAGGTCACCAGCATTTGCCTGATTTGCCCATGCACGGAGGAAAATACTTCGCCACCTGGTGTTTCCGATATTTTTTCAAAGGAACAACTGCGCAGCTCCTCCGCACTGATTTTTTGAGGTGGAAGCCGATAACAGAATGAATCCGGGAGCTTGAAAGCATGCCTCATGATTCTTTCAATGTGCTGGTTCTCCTCCAGAAATTCATCAATTTCGTGTTTTGTCATAGTTGGAGTAGGTTTGTTCACAAAGCTACCAAAGGGGTATTGGCCGCACAAATACCAGAAGGTTTTGTGCGGCTTTGGTTGTATTTGGCGCCTGGCGCAAAATGGTCCTTAGGGGTTATGCAATCATCAGGCCCTTGGGGTTGACTAACCCAAAACCGCTATGGGTATATTCAGCAGCGTCAATGGTCATGCCCCAAAGATGCTGCAACAAATCCTGCTGGTTTCGAATGGGGGTTTTGCCCCCGTATATTCTGTGTTTTGAGAGCACGAGTACCGATACACCGGCTACCAGAGGCATGGCAAATGACGGCCCGCTGAGTTTGCCGAGCAGGTTTGGCGGAAAAGTTGACGTAATTTGGTCACAGGGAGCGACGATTTCTACAGCCCGGCCGCGGGCACTGAATTTGGTGAATTTAAACTGGCGGTCAATGGCACCAACCGTGATGACCGACTCATAGGCACTGGGATAATCCACGCTCCCCATACCTGAACTGCTGTTGCCGGCAGCACAAATTACAAAAACACCCCGTTCGATAGCTTTTTCAATGGCTTTTTGCAGAATGGGGAAATGGGCGTTGCTACCCAAACACATCGCAATGATGTGTGCGCCAGCTTCTACCGACCAATGAATGGCTTCGGCCAGCCTGACCGCATTACAGGAATGGTTGTCGCCAATGACCTTTCCGATGATCAGTTTGCATTTTGGTGCCAGGCCTACCACGCCATGCTGATTGTCGCGGGCAGCAAGGATCCCGGCACAATGGGTCCCGTGGCCGAGTTGGTCGCCAATACCACTCCTGCTGTTGGTAAAATCTTTCGCATCCAGAATCGCATCTTTTAAATCGGGGTGGTCGTAAGCAACTCCACTGTCCAGCAAAGCAATGTTGACCCCCTTGCCTTTGCTATGTGTCCAGAATGAGGGGATACCAGGCGTTTCGATTCCCCAATCAATACTTTGCGGCAAGGAGGTAAATACTTGCTCAATCTTGTATCTTGGCAGAAAAAAAATATCTTCATCCTCATTAGCTTTACGTACCCGACTGCTATAGGTCTTCATTGCAGAATATTTTTTTACGAATCAATGAGTTGTTGTTTTTTTGATGGTTCAAAAATATAATGCAAGGCCAGGCATTTCAAGACCAAAAAACCGCAAATTGTAAGAAGCTGAATTGGAGAAAGACCGGGTGGCTGAAGCTCTTCCGGTGGCCAAAAGGTTATGGGCATCTGGTTGTTTATTGCTTTACAATAAATTGATTATTAATTATTTAGTATTGAAATTATAAATAACCTTCTTTTAGATTACAGCGGATATGGTGCCTGTTTTTGAATTGATCAAAAGCCTTACCCCTAAGGAAAAAGGGTATTTTAGGAAGTTCTGCGAGTTGCAAAAAGGGGAAAAAAACTACCTCGATTTGTTCAACGTGCTGGAAAAAATGAACCACTACGACGAAGCAGTTCTGGCGGCTGCATTCAGGGAAAGGTCTTTTTTTAAAGACCTGCATGTGGTCAGGAACTATCTGTATAACCTCATTATGCGGAGTTTAAGGTCTTTTCACTGGGAAAATACGATTGACCAAAAGATAAATGATCAGATCACTGACGCCGTACTGCTCGAAAAAAGAGGATTGTATGAGCAAGCCCGTAGTTCACTTGTTAAAGCCAGAAAATTAGCACTGAAATTCCACCGCTATTTTCTGCTGATCCCCATTACAAAAAAAGAAAGCAGCCTTTGGCCTTTGCTGGAAGAACGCCGGTTGCAGGAAAAAATGCAAAAGATCAACGAAGACCTGCTCGCTGCCAGCGAAGAAATCCGCAACGAAATCGCAATCTGCGTTTATTACAATCGTTGGACTAACTTCCAGCGGGTACGTCAACAGGAAGGCTCTTCGGGTACCTGGGAGCAATTGCTCGAGGAATGGACCAATTTTGAAAAAAATCACCCCCAGGATGGCTATTCTTCTTTTTACAGCAGTTATTTGATGGATTGCATTCGGGCAACCATCGCTTTTTTTCAGAAAGACCCGCAGACCCGGTTTGTCCACTCCGCCCGGGTGCTCGAAAAATGGGCTGCCAACGACCACATGATCAAAGAAGAGCCGCACGTTTATAAAATTCACCTTTCCAACCACCTGAGTTGTTGTTTCCAACTGGAAAAATGGGAGCTGTTCCCCGACCTGATTGCCCAATTAAAAGCCCTGCCTTCCGGAAATTTTAATGAGGAAGCGGAGACTTTCCAAAATTATGCTTTTTACGAACAGCTCTATCTCCTGAATACCCTCAATTTTGAAGGTGCCAGAGAGTCGCTGGATCACATTACCCAGGGGTTGCAACAGTACAAGGCCAAAATCAATAAAGCCAGGGAGTTGACTTTTTACTACAACATTTCGGTATTGTATTTTATGCTGGAAGATTTTGACAAAGCGTTGTTATGGTTGGTTCGCATCCTCAACCATCCCCCGACAGACCATAGGAAAGACCTCCAGCGATTGGCCCAAATCCTTCAGCTTTTTTATCATTATGAGCTTGGAAATGTTGTTTTTTTGGAAGGTATGCTGCCCAATGTCAGGCGCAAAATCAACCGTTGGGCGCCACTGACGGAATGGGAGGTTTTCTTATTTCAATTGCTCGATAACCTGATGACCGCGACTTCAAAAAAAGGGACAAAAGAAATTATAAAAAAGAACTGGGAAGCCCTGCAATCAGGCAAACACAAAGCATCGCTCGGATTTGACGAAATTGAAATCTGGCTCAAAAAAAAGGCAACCTAGACTTTTTAATTTATGGTTTCTTTTACCTCCCGAAGTCGGGTATCTTTGTTCCCGGGTTATAGGGTAACTACCTTAATTATTTAAATCTGTTTCCTCATGAGATTATTCCTTTTTTGCCTGTTTTGTTGCTTTTCGGTTTTCCTTACTGCTCGATCCCAACGCGCCATGGTGGGCTTTTTTGTGGAAGCAGAAGCCGGAGAAACCTGGCAATCGGAGGCCATTGCCATACCTATGGAGGCCACGCCTTTCCTGTCTTATTATGCATTTTGGTGGGGAGCAGCAACCGATTTTCAGATTCGGTTTTCAAAGGATGACCACAACTGGGAAGGCTGGCAACGGGTAACCCCCGATGACCACGCTGAACCACGGGCAGGTCATAAAATCAGCCAACTGGGGATGACGGATAAATCTCATCGCTTTTTTCAGGTGCTTATCACCGGGCCGGCTGCACAGATGGAATTCTATTTTTACAACCCCGGCGACTCGCCTGCTGCAAGGCCGGACAACCCTTCCGATGCTCTGGAAAGTCGTTCCTGCCCCTGCCCGCTGCCCGCCAACCTGTCGCGGGCTCAATGGTGCCCTTCCGGGAATTGCCCGCCCAATCCCAGCCCCACGCCAACCACCACTACTCACCTCATCGTGCATCATTCTGCGGGAACCAACACTTCTGCCGACTGGGCTGCTGTGGTGCGCTCCATCTGGGATTTTCACGTCAATGGCAATGGTTGGGCCGACATTGGCTACAACTGGCTGATTGACCCCAATGGCGTCATTTACGAAGGCCGTGGCGATGGGGTTCTGGGTGCCCATTTTTGTGCGCAGAATACAGCCACTACAGGCGTTTGCATGCTCGGCGATTTTACCTCCGTCACACCAACCCCGTCAGCGGTATCAAGCCTCCAATCCCTGCTGGCCTGGAAAGCCTGCGACGTGGGCGCCGACCCTTTGGGGGCTGCTTTCCATCAGGCTTCCGGACTCAATCTTCCATACATATCCGGCCACCGCGACGGGTGCAATACAGCCTGTCCGGGCAACGCTTTTTACCCCCTGCTGCCCAATGTGCGCCAGGGCGTAGCCGACCACATCAATGCCAATTGTGAAGCAACTGCAACAGAGGAAACCTCCGGATTGGAAGGGGTGCAGCTTGCTCCCAATCCCGCCTCTGACCACCTTGATATTCTCATTGCCAGTGAACAATACGGCGACCTCGAAATTGAACTATCCGATGTTTACGGAAGAGCAATCTGGCGGCGTGTTGAAGCAAAAATTTTGCCACAGCAACATTTTTGGGCAAATGTGCACGAATTATCCCCCGGCAACTATTGGCTCTCGCTTCAGTTAGCCGGACAAAAAAGCGTTTTCCATGTAGTGAAAATGTAGTTTTGTAAACTCAAGGTTAATTTTTCTTATGCTCAATTTTTACGTTTGCAGCCTATTGCGTTGATTTTTACTACAATCAATCCATTGTTTGGCGTTTCATTAACGGGATTCAATGTTTGTAAAAAGAAAGTTAACTTTGGATTAAATAAGCATTACTTACTTTTGCAGGAATACAGCAATTCCATGAACAGTAAAGCCCAAAGGTAGCCCTGCGGCTTCCCTGGCAATTTAATCGCAAAACTTTTTCAGATTTTGCGATAAGCGATCTCAATAGGTTGATTACTAATCAAACTCACATAATATGAGGCGTTTACACTTACTGTTTATGACAGCCTGTTTTTTGCTGGCGGGCTTCCAACACCTGTATGCACAGGCTACTACTTCTACCCTCAGTGGTATTGTCACCGATGCCAAGGGCGAACCGCTTGTCGCTGCAACCGTTATTGCAACACACGAACCCAGCGGAACTTTCTACGGGATAACTACCCGGGATGACGGACGTTACACCATTCCCAACATGCGGGTTGGCGGCCCGTATAAGGTAGAAGCTTCTTATGTCGGTTACAAATCTGAAGCTTATTCCGATGTAACCCTGGTATTGGCACAAAAACTGACCTTGAATTTTGCACTGGAATCCGAGTCACAGGAACTGGCAGAAGTAGTCGTTACCGGCCAGTCGGATCTGGTATTGAATAACGAACGCACCGGCGCGGCAACGAGCATCAACTCCGATCTGTTGCAACGCCTGCCCACTATTTCCCGCTCAGCATCCGATTATTACCGGCTGACGCCAGCCTCCGATGGCAACTCTTTTGGCGGGCGAAACGACCAGTACAACAACTTCTCCCTTGATGGCTCTATTTTTAACAACCCTTTTGGCCTCGATGCAGCAACCCCCGGCGGACAAACAGACGCCCAGCCTATTTCTCTTGATGCCATCGAACAAATTCAGGTTTCGCTGGCACCTTACGATGTGACGCAATCCGGCTTCACCGGAGCATCCGTTGACGCCGTAACCAAAAGTGGAACCAATGCGGTGCACGGTACCGTATTCGGGTTCTACCGCAACCAGGATCTCACCGGCTCCAAAGTGAACGGAAAAAGCATTTTTGTGCCTTCGTTGACGCAATTACAAGCAGGGTTCAGCCTTGGCGGACCTATCATTAAAAACAAACTTTTCTTTTTTGTAAATGCAGAAATCGAGCGTCGCGAAGACCTTGGCTCTAACTTCATCGCTGCCGGAACCAATCGCTCCGGTGAAAACGTTGCCCGTGTAGAAGTGCAGGACCTGGAAGCTGTGTCGAATGCACTTCGCCAGCGCTTCAGCTATGAAACCGGCGCTTATGAAAACTACGAGCACCAGACCAGCAATGAAAAAGGGATACTGAAATTGGATTGGAACATCAACAAAAGCAACACACTGACTGCAACCTACAACTTTCTGAATGCCTTTAAGGACAAACCGGCACACCCTTCGGCTATTGGTCGCCGTGGCCCGGATTTTTTTACCCTCCAGTTTGAAAATTCCGGCTACCGGATCAACAACAAAATTCAGTCCGGGATTATCGAATTAAAGTCCATTTTTGGCAACAAAGCGGCCAATAAACTGAAAGTAGGATACACGGCTTTCCGCGATTCGCGCGATCCGTTCTCCTCGCCGTTCCCGGTCATCAACATCAACAAAGACGGAATTCGCTACATCGTTGCCGGCCACGAACCGTTCTCCATCAACAACATTCTGGATCAGGACGTTTTCCATGTCACCGATAACTTCAACATCTACGCCGGCGACCACACGGTTACCATTGGCGGAAGCTTCGAGCGGTTTGAGTTTAACAACTCGTTTAACCTCGACGCTTATGGCGGAACCTTCAGCCCTGGCTTCGAGAGCGTAGCGGCCTTTTTGGACAGTGTACAAACCGGTTCATTTGACGACGATGTTGCTTTCGCCAGAAGGCCCATTGCTGAATCGGACTGGGCATTGGCGGAGACCAACCTCGGGCAGTTGGCTTTTTACGCACAGGATGAGTGGAACATTGGCCGCGACTTCACGCTGACTTATGGCCTGCGCATGGACATGCCGCTGTATTTTGATACGCCTGATAAAATTCAGGAAGTCATTGACCGCAACTGCTGCTTTGTTCCGGACATCACCTATTTTGACGAAGATGGCAACCCAATAATATTTGATCATACCCAACTGCCGGATCAAACCCCGCTGTTTTCGCCGCGTGTTGGTTTCAACTGGGATATTTTGGGCAACTCTACCATGCAATTGCGCGGCGGATCAGGCCTTTTCACCGGTCGTTTTCCTTTTGTATGGATCGGCAACCAGGTCGCCAACCCTAACTTTTTCTTCTATAACGTGACGCGTCCTGATTTTAAGTACCCGCAGGTGTGGCGCACTAACCTGGGCTTCGACCGCAAATTTGCCGGAGACTGGGTGCTGTCGGCTGATTTGATTTATACCAGAGACATCAATGCCATGATGGTGCGCAATTACGGGATTAAACCGCCTTCCGGCAAATTAGTTGGGCCGGACGACCGCGCGATTTACCAGGCGTCCGACCGTACGGTTCCATTCGCTAACAATGCTTATGTTTTTACCAATACAGATTTGGGCGAAAGCCTGAATGCTACGCTGCAATTGCAGCGCTACTGGAAAAATGGCCTTTATACGACGCTGTCCTATAACTTCCTGGATGCAAAAGATGCCAGCTCCATCGAAGCGGAAATTTCCAGCGATGCCTTCGACCGCAATCCCGCACTCGGTCATGTTAATGAGGCTGTCCTGACCCCGTCGCTCTATGGGAACCGCCATCGGATTGTAGGTGCAGCACACAAAAAATTTCAATACGGTGATGGCGTTTGGGCAACTACAGTTTCCTTGTTCTTTCAATATGCACAAGGCGGGAGGTTCAACTATACCTATTCCGGTGACCTTAACGGCGACGGATCTTTCCTGAACGACCTGATCTACATCCCGACTACTTCCGAGTTGGGGCAGATGCAATTTACGGGTACCGCTGAAGAACAAACGGCCCAGCGCGCTGCTCTTGATGCCTTCATCGCACAAGACGAATACCTGAGCGGTCGCCGCGGACAATATGCTGAAAAATATGCCATTCTCAGCCCATGGTACTCCAATTGGGACATCCGCATTTTGCAGGATTACAAAGTAGGCAACAACACAATTCAGTTCAGCCTTGATGTACTGAACGTGGGCAACCTGATCAGTAACAAGTGGGGCGTGCGCCAGTTCCCGACCAATACCCAGCCAATAGGCGTTTCTGTGGCCAACAGCGTGCCAACGTATAGCTTTGATACAGATCTGAAAACAACCTTTACGGACGATTTCAGCCTCTTGTCGCGCTGGCAGTTGCAGGTGGGTTTGCGGTATATTTTTTGACGGTAAACGGTGGGCGTGACTTTCGCGGCTACCGGATGCAAATGATTACTTTGAAATCAACTGTGCAACATGAGTCGTCCCGGATTTGAAAAAATTCGGGATGACTCATGCGAATCAGGGGCAAAAACGTAGAAGCCAGTTATGATTAAGTTTGTGAATGCAACAACTCAAACTTATCCAACTGTACTT
>JABWAJ010000728.1 GCA_013361075.1 Saprospiraceae bacterium
TGACCCCGTCGCCGATGACCAGCATGACTTTGGGCAAGTGGAGGGGACGGAAGCGGCTGCTGCCCAAATCGGATCCTTCCGGAGTAAGTCCTGTTTTGGCGCTGTGAATCATTATTCCAGACATGGATGCTGCTTTTTCCATTAGCTGGAATACGGTTTGAGGGTCTTTATCCTGGCCTTTTGCAGGGATAAGAATGGTTGCTCTTGAAAAATTGCGCCCGTCGCTGACAAAGGCATCTGAGCTGACTTTTGCGCGCAAACCTTGCTGGAGCAGGTAGTTGAGCGCTCGTGGTGCGAAATAGTTGTCCCATTCAAAAAGGTAAGCGTAATCACTTTTGCTGAGGGCCTGCACACGCGCCTCCGGGGCATCTGCTTTTGCGCCAAGCAAATTGCCGGCAGCCGTTTTTCGATCCACTGCTGCAAAAGGAATGTTGTAAGCCAAGGGCAGGGTCCAGCTGGAAATATCATAAAAGAGGCTGTCTTTGAATGCAGTATTGGTCTCAAAAATACCCCGGATCAATCGGTATTGGCTTTGTTCCAGCGGGACGACAAAGCTGTTTTGGGGCTCGAACCGCTGACCGCCCGCATTGATGCTGCTGCCAAGGCGATAAACCTCAATCTGGTGGCGGCGCAACAATTCTACAAACATTCCGGTTCGGGCTTCGTCGTGCGGATCACCAAAAACAAATGCACGGCGGCTGTCGGCCCGGGATTCATCCAGGGCGGTTTTGTAAAAATCGCGCTGAAAATTGAGCAAATCCAGGCGCAGCTCAACGGAGGCTTTTTGGGTGGAAAGCGCCGTCGTTACCTGATTCCGGATGGTGAACGGGAAAGTAAGCAAGCCGTTTTCGCTTTGCTGAATATGGCCCCTGGAACTGGCTTGCTCAAACAGAATGCCAACACAGCCGTTCACATCGGGATAAGTAGAGCCTTTGCCAATGAAAAAATCGTCAAACCCTTCGCGGGTATAGTAGAGCGAACCAATCTTATCCAATGCTTCAGCATGGTATTCGGCAAATTTTGAGGTAAAATCCTGATTGCGTTGCGGCGTCAGGGCATTGACCCGTTGGGGTTCCCCGGGCATAAAAAAATAAGTGGCATTGGTGCCCATCTCGTGGTGGTCGGTGAGCACATTGGGTTTCCATTCGTGAAAAAGCTTCAGGCGACCCTGAGATTCCGGGTGAATGGCAGGCAGCCAGTCGCGATTCAGGTCGAACCAGTAGTGGTTGGTGCGCCCGCCCGGCCAGGCTTCGTTGTATTCGCGATCCTGCGGATCGGGGGTCATGTTTTTGTTCTTGTGCACGTTGGCCCAGGAAGCAAAGCGGTTGAACCCGTCGGGATTAAAACAGGGATCAAAAATAATGACCGTTTCTTCCAGCAGTTTCAGTACTTCCGGGCTCTGTCCGGCAGCCAGGTAGTAAGCTACCAAAACGGCAGCATTTCCTCCGCTTGGCTCATTGCCATGGATACTGAAGCCTTGATACAATATCGCCGGCATGTTGGTTATGTCGAGGCTGGCCGATTGGGCAGGATCGTTCAGGCGGCGGTGTTGGGTTTTGATTTCATCTACCCTGCCATGATTTTTTTCGGAAGTAATGGTGAGGTGTAACAACGGCCTGTTTTCATGCGTACGGGCGTATTCTGTCAGTGTAAGTCGCGGAGAAGCAGCATCCAATACTTTCATATACGCAACCAATAAATCGTGACTGATGTGCCATTCGCCTACCTGGTACCCCAAAAATGCTTCCGGCGTGGGGATAGCCGCATCATAAGGGATGTCCGGGAGGTAGTAAGTCAGAGGGTGTTTCTGGGCCCATAAGGGGGTCGGTGTCAGATGGATGGCAAAA
>JABWAJ010000729.1 GCA_013361075.1 Saprospiraceae bacterium
CAGCCAACAAACGGGTGGACTAAAAAATTGCTGACGGGGATATAAAGCTCCGTCAACGGGCCGAGCATCTTCACTTCTTCGGGTGCGATACCGACCTCCTCGTGTGCTTCCCGCAGCGCAGTATTCATCAAAATTCCGTCAGCGGCTTCGTATTTACCCCCCGGAAAGCTGATTTGGCCGCTGTGGCGATCTCCTGCATGCGTCACTACCCGTTCGATAAGAGCCAATTGCCACTCGTCATTTTTGGGAAAAAAAAGTGCCAACACTCCCGCCAATGCTGCGTTTTCGGGAGGCGATACAGTGACTGGCCGAAAAGCACGCGCCATGCGGTACTGAGCCTCCTGCCCCGGCAAGGGTTGCTTCAATCGCGTTTGAAGATGTTGAATAAAAGCATCCATAAAATTGTCAAACGTTTCCGTTTCTTTTTAATGAAAAATTTGGAGCTGCAAAATAGATACCTGCCTGCTTTAAATTAAAAGCTTTTTTTTGTTAATGATTGTTATACTAACTATATTTGTGCGAATATTTTTTTTATGCCCTCAGCCTTACCAAAATTAGCCAAAACTGCTGAAGTATCCGGCTTTATTCTGGAGCGAACAGCGAAACGCATGAAACAATTTTTTCATGCACAATTAACCCTGGCTACTGCCGATATAACCATCGACCAGTGGATTGTTTTACAAGCTCTGGAATCCGGCGGTGCACAAAGCCAGTTTGAAATTGCCCGGCAGACGTTCAAGGATGCGCCTACAGTGACCCGCATCCTTGATCTGCTGGAGCAAAAACAACTCATTTCCAGAGAAGACGATCCAAACGACCGGCGCCGCTACAACGTCCGGCTCACAGCACAGGGCCATCAGAAAATGCAAGACATGTTACCGGTGATCAAGAATGCACGCCAACAAGCCTGGCGCGGCTTAGACGATGACGAAATGGCCACACTGGTGCGTTTACTGGATAAAGTTTACGATAACTTAAAATAGTTGGCAGGGAGCAGTGGGCAGTTCGCAGGAATGGTTGGCTTATGGATCAAGATATCGCTAATCCCAACCAGTTAAAACACGAAAACCCTCTGCCAACTGGAAACTGAAAAACTGCCAGCTGAAAAATACCAACCAAATAATAAGATCACATGCACTATCACAGCCTGGGAAAAATCCCTCAAAAGCGGCATACGCAGTACCGCAAGCCCAACGGAAGTCTGTATCATGAAGAATTATTTTCAACGGAGGGGTTCAGCGATTTGTATTCCCTGCTATATCATTGTAATGCGCCCACCCAGATTGTTCAGGTTGGCGACCCTTATGATGTGAAGCCCAAAACGATTTCTGACCGGCAATTGAAGCACCGAAGCCTTAAAGGGTTTAAGGTTGCCCCGGAAGACGATTATCTGAAAAGCCGCAAACCGGTATTAGTCAACGAACATTGTAAAATTATCCTCGCTGCTCCGCGCTTGAGCATGAGCGATTATTTTTTCAAAAACGCAGACGCCGACGAGGTGATTTTTGTCCATGAAGGCACAGGAACACTACGCTCCATGTACGGCAACCTGCGTTTTGAATACGGAGATTACCTCGTGATTCCACGTGGCACCATCTATCAGTTGCAATTCGACGGCACTGAAAACCGCCTGTTCATAGTCGAATCAACGAGTCCGGTAGTGACCCCGCGCCGCTACCGCAATGGATTTGGGCAACTCATGGAGCATTCGCCTTTTTGCGAACGTGATATTCGCAAACCGGAAGACCTTGAAACCCACGACGAGCAAGGCAAATTCCTGTTTTACATCAAAAAACAAGACAATATCTACCCATACTACTACCTCAACCACCCGTTTGATGT
>JABWAJ010000145.1 GCA_013361075.1 Saprospiraceae bacterium
GAAGGCGATTTTAAAGCAGTAATCAATAACCTTGATGATGCACGTTCTGCCCTTCGCCGGACACAGGCTTTTGAGGCATTTAGTGTAAAAAGCTATAATCAACCCCGTAGGGAGCAGCGTCAACAGGTAATTCAGGCGGCTCGCGAACTCGGCATTCTGGTTGTGCCAGAAGGTGGCTCGTTTTTCTACCACAATATGAGCATGGTAGCTGATGGTCATACTGGCATTGAACACAATATCCCGGTGGCACCGCTCCATAGCGATGTGCTTCAGTTTTGGAAGGCCACAAAAACTCACAATACGCCGACGCTGATTGTCAACTATGGGGGGGTAAACGGAGAATTTTACTGGTATCAAAAGACGAATGTGTGGGAAAAGAAGCGACTGCTCAATTTTACTCCCCGCCCGGTAATAGACAGCCGTGCCCGTCATCGTACCATGATCCCGGATGAAGAGTATGAAAATGGCCATATCCTGACAGCCAAATCCTGTAAAAAGCTTCAGGATGCAGGAGTTAACATTAACCTGGGGTCACATGGCCAGATACAAGGTATTGGCGCGCATTGGGAGACCTGGATGTTTACTCAAGGTGGAATGAGTTCCTTGCAAGCTTTGAAAGCTTCTACGATTAACGGGGCCGTTTATTTGGGAATGGATAAGGAAATCGGCTCCATTAAGGCTGGAAAATTGGCTGATTTGGTTGTTCTGGACAAAAATCCGTTGAGCAACATCCAGCATACAGAATCTATTCGCTATGTTATGTTGAATGGGCGTCTTTATGATGCCGACACCCTGAATGAAATCGGGAATTACAACCGTAAGCGCAGCAAATTTTACTTTGAAATAGAAGGAAGCGCCAACGCATGGCCGACAACAGGAACAAGTTTTGGCCACCAGCCAACTTGCCTTTGCGGGAAATAAAGGTGGTTGGTGAACCGTGAGCCATCCCGAGTTTGAAAAAATTCGGGATGGCTCATGTTTTTTGGAAAAAATCAGGATGGATCAAAAATTGATCATCGGCTTTACATCTTTTTTTAGCTTCAGTTGTTATGCACCATTGTCAGGTAATTCTGCGTTATTAACGAAACAACAGCAGGAATGATCAACTACTTCAAAGATTTGATGGAGCGATCCGCCTTTGGCGTGTGCAGCTATCTCGGAGAAAAAATGGGTGTAGCTTCTGCTCGTGTGCGCATGTATTTTATTTATGCGTCTTTTTTTACACTAGGCTCGCCATTTATTCTGTACCTGGCCATAGCGTTCTGGCTCAACATCAAGCGTTACATCAAACAACAGCGGAATTTGCTTTGGCGCTAACTCAATCGATTATTCCCCGCTAAAGGCATATTGAACGAGGTTGGCGCCCATGCGCAAAGCCTGAAGACGCACTTCTTCGGGATCTTTGTGCACTTGTGGGTCTTCCCAGCCGTCACCGAGATCGCATTCGAAAGAATAAAAACAAACGAGCCTTCCTTCCCAAAATAATCCGAACCCTTGTGGACTTTTTCCCTCGTGCTCGTGAACTTTAGGCAGGCCGTTTTTGAAGGTGAATTTCTGCCGGTAAATTGCGTGTTCAAAAGGCAATTCAACCAGTTCCTGCTCGGGAAAAACTTTTTTTAATGCAACCCGGACATAGGGATCCATGCCATAGTTGTCATCAATGTGTAAAAAGCCACCTGCCATGAGGTAATTGCGCAGGTTTTCAGCTTCCGGGTCAGAAAAAACAACATTGCCATGTCCCGTCATGTGCACAAAGGGATAGTTGAACAAGTCGGCGCTACCCACCTCTACAACAGCGTTTTCTGCATCAAAATTGATGCCCAGTTGCTGGGTACAAAACTTTGCAAGATTGGGCAATGCAGTCGGGTTGGCATACCAATCGCCACCTCCATTGTATTTGAGCAAAGCCAGCTTTAAGGGCTGGGCTTCAGCAGAAGCAAACCCAACAAAAAAAATAGGCAACAACGACCAAAAAAAGCTTTTCATGTTTTACTTTTCTTCGTAAGCCACAGACTGTGGCTAATATCCGTTAATCATATTGACAGAAAAGCAGGCTGCAATACCTGCCGTCTCTGTCCGTAAACGATGCGGGCCCAAATTTATTCCGGAAAAACCATAATCTAGTGCTTTTTGTATTTCCTCCGGCGAAAAATCTCCTTCCGGGCCTATCAATATATAAACGTTTTCGCCAGGGGGATAGTTTTCTTTCAGGGTTTTATGCCGTGATTCGCCCATGTAGGCAATAAACCGGGCTGCATCTTTGTTTGCCGATTCGACAAATTTTTCAAAAGGAGTCAAATCATGAAGCCTGGGAAGGTATGCCCTTAGTGATTGCTTCATTGCGGACAGAATAATCTTCTGAAGGCGGTCTATCCGAATATGGGCGCGTTCGGAGCGTTTGCATTGCAGTAAGGTGATTTCGTCAACTCCTATTTCGGTAACTTTTTCCAAAAACCACTCGGTGCGTTCCATTTGTTTGGTAGGAGCCAACCCAATGTGTAAGTGAAATGGCCTTTTCTGGTACTCAGGAATTGTTTTTTGAATAGATATTCGGCATTGTTTTTTGCCAACCTCGATCAATGGGCCTTCATACCAGTTGCCTAAACCATCTACAAGACACAACCAGTCGCCCGGTTTTTTGCGGAGGACTTGCGCGCAATGTAGCGACTCTTCTTCGCTTAAAAGGGCAGAATTACCTTCAATTTGTATAGTGAAAAACAGTTGCATAGGCCTTTTAAGAAAAGGATTATTGGCGATTTTTTAATTGGGCTTTTAGTGCTTCGATTTCTTTGTCTTTTTGGGAAAGTGCTTGTTCTTTTTGAGAGATTTCCTGTTCTTTTTGAGAGATTTCCTGTTCCTTTTGAGAGATTTCCTGTTCCTTTTGAGAGATTTCCTGTTCCTTTTGAGAGATTTCCTGTTCCTTTTGAGAAATCTCCTGTTCCAATCTTTCCCTTAGTTCTTGTTTATCTCTGATGTGTTGCTCTATGACATTTTCTACTTCTTCTTCAATTTCGATCCCGCGCAATACCTCTTCTTCTGTTGCTGCTCTTCTTAGCCTGTTGATCATCATTTCGAGTACTTCATCTCCTTCAACTTCCAGCTCGGCAATTTCCAGTGTTTTGTAGTCTGAGGCCCTTGCATAAGCCTGATTAAAAACTTTGAGCAAACGCTCTATTTCTGTTCTTACCTGTTTTTTTAATCTTGGAATCTGAATGACAAAGCAATCATGCGTCAATTGCTCAATGAAGGCTTCTTTTTTATAGAGGGTTTCACCGGTTACCAGATCAAGATATTCCCGATTTACTTTTAAAATTGAAGTTTCAATGTTTTTTAGTCGAAAGCCTAAAAAATAGATGGTAATAATGGGCAAGGCATTCGGATCAGGTTCCTGAACGGTGTCTTCTTTGCGGTAATTGTCTCCAAGGTATTTTCGGAAGCGCATGATGTCTCCGGCAGTTTTTCCTTTTTGCAATTCTATCAGTACTTTTTTATGAATGCCCTCTTTTGTTTTAATGATGGCCTTAAAATCTAAGCGAAAAATGATTATTTCGAAACGGTCTGACCGACTGGTATGCTCTTGTGGCTGAAGGCGAACCTCTACAATTTCCTCGCCGATAATTCTGGAAAGGAAAAGCCGGGCAATCTCCAGGTCTTCTAAAAGGTACTTGAAAACAACATCGTAGATTGGATTGGCAATAATCATCAGACGGCGGTATTTTGTTACAAAGATAGGGGTTTATTTTCCATAATCTTCCAAAAATTCCCGAATGCCGTAAGTAATGATGTCAGATTCTGTCATAGGGGCTATGTTGAAGCGCAGCCAAGCTTGAGGTGTCAGCCAGAGTGTGGCAGAATTGCTGTCAAAGGGGCCACCGGGAACTAGTATATAAATTCCGTCCGGGGAGCAGATAATTTGCCTCGCAATACCCTGGTGGTAGCGCAGGGAGGCAATTTTTTTACCTTGTAAATTCCAAAAACTGACATCACCTAAAAAATTGCTCGTAAGGATCGATTTTCCATCAGCAGAAAAAGCAAGCCCAAAAAGCAAATCTGGCAAACCAGACATCTTTAGCATGCTTTGGCCGGTTTTATCCCAAACCATTACAGTTTCGTCATCGGTTATTGCAGCGATGTTGCCATCAGGAGAAACAGCTACTGATTTAATGCCCGTAGATTTTGGTTTTAATACCATTTTTTCAAGACCATCCTGGTTCCAGGTCCTTATTGTTCCATCATAGCTGCCGGTGAGCAAATTTCCATCCTCCAGCATTTGGATACTGGAAAGTCCTGATTGATGCTTTTTAAAAACGTAAAGGAGTTTTCCGGTGGTGTCCCAAATGCGGGCAGTACTATCCGAACTGGCTGTCAGTAACCATTCCCCGTTTGTTGAAAAAGCCACGTCGGATATGCCTCCTGTATGGCCATTGAGGGTGCATAACACTTCCCCTTTCAGGTTCCAAAGTTTGGCGGTTTTGTCTTCGCTGCCTGTCAGGATGGAATTGCCATCCGGCGAAAACTTAATAGCCCATATGCTGTTTTTATGGCCCTTTAGCACTTGTAGTTCCTGTCCGTGGAGCGACCATATTTTTGCAGATCCATCATCACTTGCTGTAGCTATTTTCAAACCGTCTTTAGACATGGCTAATGCCGGAATGAAGGAGCCATGGCCATCATAGATGTTTTGCAGGTTGCCATAAATATCCCAAAACCGAATGATGCCATTCACTCCTGTTGTAATGATAGTGCGGTAATCCGGCAGGAAAGCAATGCCGGAAACAGGGGTGCCTGCAGCTTGTCCGTTCAGGGTTTTAAACCGCTCCCCAGTGGTATGCCAAATAGTTACGGAAGCATCACTCAAACTGTTGGTAGCAAACCAATGCCCTTCTGTTGAATAGACAGCACAGGTAATGTTGGTGTAATTCGAGTTGACAACGACTCGCTCTCCAATCCGGAATCTCCAGATTTCAGGTTTTCCGGATGCAATTAACAATTCCGAACCATTTGGCGAAAAAGCAATGCCGTCAATATTGCCATAGTCACTGGCATACGTTTTCAAAATATCACCTGAGGTATTCCAGAGGATTGCGGTGTCGTCGCTTCCTGCGGTTGCCAGAAGATCACCGTCAGAAGAAAAGGCGACGGCATTGACATCTTTTGTATGGCCTTTAAGCTGGAGCAGGTTTTCTCCGTTTAGGCTCCAAATCCGGACGATGGAATCATTTTGGGCGCAGAAAGCAATCCGGTCTCCTTTGGGTGAAACGGCTAAATCTTCTATCAATATTGCCTGTTGAAAGGTGCGATCCTCGCTTCCGTCCCGATGCCAAAGGCGAATCAAACTATCCCAGCCTGCCGTCAGAAAAGAAGTGCCATCGGGGGTAAATACAATTTTTTTTATCTCTTTTGTATGTCCTTGAAACTCCTGCAATTTATTCCCTTTTATGTCCCAGATTCTGCAGACTCCCTTATCGTCGCCGGTAATAAAAACGGAGGCATCCGGGGCAATAGCAAACGCTTTAACCGGACTTCCATTTGGGATTTCCTTGTTGTAGAAGATGTTTTCCTTGTAGCTGAAAATATCGTTAATGGCTTCCTGTGCATCGTCTCCCGGATGGATTTCATAGGCTGCTTCTGCCAGGCGTATTGCCAAGGTAGGATCTTCCCATTGCAGGCGCTGGGCTTTTGCAGCCAGAGCTGCTGATTTTGCTTCTCTGCTTTTTTGAACCGCTCTTCGAGCTTCTTCATCGGTCTTATTGATCTGTTGGGTTAGCCTCGTAAAAGCCAATTCAGCTTGTTCTCTGTTTTGATCTGCTTTATCTTCGGCCAATCTTGCTTTTTGAGCTTCGGCCTGGGCGGTGCGTTTCTCCCGTTCTGCAGCTCGCTGAGCGGATTCCGCCTTTTTTCTCAACTGTTCAATTTTATCAAAAACCTTTAAGATGCGTTTGTCTATATCTGCGCTCATTGCGGGATTACAGCGTTCTGCAGCATTGTAACGCAGAATGGCATTCCGGTAATCACCAGCTTTTTCTGCTTTTTCCGCATCACGCATGATTTGATTGAATTCAGGGCATGGCACAACTTCTTGTCCCCAAAGGAGAGGAGTATTAAAAATTGCCAATATAAACATCCATTTTTTCATAGGTTTTGCAATTTTCCGATTTGGGTGATCCTGTTTTGGGCAACCGAAAAGGGGAACCTTACCGGGGGCCAATTTTTTTCTGAATTGCCATTACCTGATTCCGGACTTCATCAGATGAGTCGATCTCCAATGCCTGGTTCAGGGTGCGTGCTGCAAGGTCTTTGTACCCTGCATCGTAATAAACTTTGGCGCTTTCGAGCAATTCCTTGACTTCCAGTTTTTTACGACTTTTTGCTTCTTCTTCATATTTAACCAGATTGCGTTTTGCTCGCTGTTCATTTGCTTCTGCTTGTTTTCTGGCAATTTCAGCCTGTTCTTTTGCAAATGCAGCCTGGCGATATAGCCAAAGGGCAGAAACAGAAGCCAGTATCGAAATACCTGCTGCGATCATGGCTACAAAAGCGAGCCGTCGGGCAGCCCTGCGTTTGCGGTGCTCTTCCTCGGCTTTTTGGCGCAAAGACAACAGTTCTGTTTCCCGGATGGCCCGGGCTTTTTCCTCTGCCTCCCGGGCTTCTTCTGTTTTGCGCCGTGCTTTGGATTTCAGCACCGGAGGAACCAGCGTATCATGGCTGAGCTCGTAAGTATATCCGCCCTGTGCGCTGGGTTCTGCGCGCAGTAAATGGTGGTCGACCAACTGACGTAAGGTTTCCGGTTTGATTTTATGGACAATAATTCCTTCGTACAAACTCAGCCTTCGCTCTTCATCTTCAAAAATCAATTCGTCTTCGATGAGCTTCCTGGCGGCTTGTTGTTCGTCGGGGTCTTCAATGCTGCTGATCTGGTCGTCGTAATAATTTTCGTATATGGCATTTAGATCGCCAAGATCATGTATGCCAACTGAGTGCAGTTGTTTTTTTATCACGGTTTGTTCTACAGACTGGCACAGGATCTGCAATTGGAAAGATTCTATTTTTTCGGCCCCTTTTTCAGTTAAAAAGTCCAGAATAGCATCCAGTGCTGGTTTTTCATAACGGAAAGGAGGTGAAGCAAAATCGCCTTCAGCAAGCGCCGGGTGTTCAATCGCACTCGTCGCCTGCCTGGAATCCATGGGCCCCAACTCGTAGCAATTACTGAGAATGGTAGGCAAATAGTCCGAAAGCCGGTCCAGCAAATGCATCCGGTCGGATCGAATTGCCAACAGTACCTGGCCATTCATGTGAAGGTGCAGGGCTTCCAGTATTTCATCATTGAGATCTGAGATCTGTTCTTCCACAGCATCCCGATAACGCTGCGGAATCTGGGTATAGATCAATTCGCCCAGCTGTTTTTTGAATTCGAGAACCACTTCCCGCGGGTAGGTGAACAGTTCTTCAAACTGATCAAAAATGAGTAGGAAATTTCCGAATGCAGGATCAGATATTTGCCGCGATTTGGCATGGCGCCACAGGGAAATGTCCCCGGGAACTAATTTTTCCAGCCAATCCGGTTCGGAAAAACCGGTGGAAATGCGCTCCGCAGTTATGTGAATCGGGGTGTCTGCTCTTCCCGGCATCCAGGCACCAAACCTGATTTGTATAGGGGTAACCTGCCCCATTTGATGAATGCGCGGAATCAAGCCGGCATTGATCAGTGAACTTTTGCCCAGACCTGATTTGCTGTACAAGACCACCAGTCGTTCCAGACTGGTGAGTTGAAACAGCGTTTCCGCGTCGTTGATCCGACCAAAAAAGATGTCCTGTTGGTCTGTCTGAAACGGCTTGGCGCCAGGATAGCGGTATCGGTTCGGCATCACAGGGTGGTTTTTGCGGCGTTCAACAAATCAAGCAGGCTTTCCCGAACTTTATTGGTTTCGACCGAAGCATCCTGTTCCCCTATGGTTCCCCGGTTGGTTTTTTGCTGTAGCATACTCCAGCGCCCCATCAGGTTGAGCACGTCATTGTACAGGACTTGCCCTGCATTACCGGATCGTTCGAGATATACCGCAAATTCATCAAGAACGGTGTCTATATTGCCCTTGGCAAGCAGACCAATCCATTTGGCAACAGGAGACACTGAAGGGTCGTTTGCATTGCGCAACAACCCGGCTTCTACGCAATGACGGTGCAATTCACCTACGAATGTCGGAATATCTTTGGAAATGAAATTGATGTTGAATTGTTCTAAACACAAGGTCTTTACTTCATCTTCAATTCCTTCGCTTGCGGCGTAGCGCATGAATTCTGCTTTGTCGTTGTGCAGATATAGAATGCGTAACAGTAACTGCATGTACCATTTGTCGAATTGCAAGCCTATGAAAATAAAATTGCGTGCTTGCCGCAAATGATTTTTATACGTTTCGGGAATACTTTTTCCCCGAAAAATGGATTCGAAGTAATCGTACAAATCGTCATGGGTAAGGATCAACGACTCCTGTACATCTACACTTCCCAACAAATTGTAAATTAAAGGATTAGCAGCTGTCGGGATTTTTGCTTCCGGGTCGGCTGGCTGGTTTTTGTAATAATAATCAGATTTGTACTTCAAATTTTTTTTGTCAAAAATGCTCTGCAACAACTGATCCGGTGTGAGGGAGATGATGAAATGGAAAGGTATGTCTGACAGTTGTTCAAGAATCGCTTCCGCATGGGGCGAAGGTTGGTGGTAGAAACGCTTGATGGAGTAACTGATTCTGGTTTTTTTTGCTCCTGACTGGAAAAAAAAGAGGGCATCGTCAGGGTAATATTTCTGGATGTCCGGGTTTTCTGGTACACCAAGATAACGGGCCAATTGTGTTTCAAGGTTAATGCCTTCAGGAGTGGCAAAAACCTCAGGCCCAATGAAAAGTATACACCTTTCGTCCCGTATTGTATCCAGCACGAAATCCCAATCAACCAACTGTTCTTCCGTCACAGGCTATGATTTATGGTTAGCTACCAAGCGCGGAAACATTCCGGCGCTTGGTAGCGGAAACATTGCTTACGAATAGACGACATTTAGCATGCAATAATAAGCATTGTCAGTCAGAAATGCCTGATCTATTGAGTAGTTTACCAGAAAATTGAATAAAGGGCTGTCAAAATGCCCACAACCAATAAGGCCCCAACAGTAAAGCCCTGAGAGGTTTTAAACATCGAACGGTCGATTTCGAGACCTTTAGGGTTGGCCTTGCCTTTCAATTCCAGTATGCTAATGATGTACATGCCAATCACACAAATCAGGAAGACAAACCCCATCCGGTCAATAAAGGGGATTTCGTAAATGCCGTCGCTGTTTGGTGCACTGAAACCAATAGAATACAGGAAGGATAAGTCAACCCAATTGGGCAAAAACTTGAATAATACAGAAAGAAGGAAGCCGCCAATGGTTGCAAACAATGCAGCATTCGCTGTCGTTTTTTTCCAGAAAAACCCGAGGATGAACATTGCAAAAATACCAGGGGATACAAAACCGGTATATTCCTGAATGTACTGGAACCCGCCTTTTTTGTCAATGCCCATAAACGGTGCGATGATCATTGCCACGGCAATGGCTACCAGGACGGTGATTCGCCCAATCCGAACCAGATTTTTTTCACTGGCTTCCGGGTTGATTTTTTTATAAATATCCAGCGTAAAAATGGTTGAAATGCTGTTGGCTTTTCCCGCCAAAGAAGCTACAATGGCCGCCGTGAGTGCCGCAAAAGACAATCCTTTTAGTCCAAGTGGTAACAAATTGAGCAAGACTGGATAAGCCCGGTCGGGGTTCAACTCACCATCCTGGAGCATTTCTGCCTGAAAGTTGCCTTGCTGGTGCAAAACATAAGCGGCAATACCCGGCAGGCACACAATAACAGGCATAAGGAGTTTGATAAAAGCTGCAAATAGCAGGCCATTACGCGCTGTATTCAAATCGGCACCCAAAGCTCGCTGGGTAATGTATTGGTTACACCCCCAGTAATTAAGGTTCACAATCCACATCCCACCGACCAGCACGGTGAGCCCGGGCAAGTCTAAATAGTTCTTGTCCGTTTTGTCAAAAATCATGTGAAAATGATCGTTGGCTTTTTCCATGGTCAGGTTAAATCCAGCAATTGTGCCCGACTGGCCAAATTGTTCCGCCACGAGGTTAAAAGCAATGTACGTTGTGGCAAGTCCGCCCAGTACCAAAAAGAAAACCTGGATAACATCCGTATAACCAATGACTTTCATCCCTCCCAGAGTGATAAAAATGGCAAACAAGCCCAATAGCCCCATGCAGAAAAAAATATTCAGACCACTTATTTCTCTGACGGCAATGGCGCCAAGGTATAGAATAGAAGTCAGGTTAACCACTACGTAAAGCAACAACCAGAAAACAGCCATTACCAGACTGACCGTACTGTTATAACGCCGCTCCAGAAATTGCGGCATGGTAAAGATTTTGTTTTTCAGGTAAATGGGCAGAAAAAAAATGGCCACTACCAGCAGCGTTGCTGCAGCCATCCATTCATAACTTGCAATGGCAAGGCCCATTTTAAACCCGGGGCCGGACATGCCAATGAATTGTTCTGCGCTGATGTTGGAAGCAATCAGAG
>JABWAJ010000730.1 GCA_013361075.1 Saprospiraceae bacterium
TAGGCTGTTCAGTTTGATAACTATTTCATCCTGCGTTTTTTAGCTCCTGATCCAAACGCCTTCGCAAGCCGAGGAAGTTATGACACACGTTTTTTTCTTCCCAGGTCTTCAGCTTCGGTTCGCTTACTTTGCCCAAGGCTTCGATGACATAGTCTATACCAATGGGCTGATTGTAAAGGGCGATGCTGAGTACGTCGGCGCTGATGGCTTTCATGCCACCTTTGTTCTTGTAGCGCCCGAAGGTGCTCTCGATGATGTCAGAGCAACATAGCAATCTGCCTTGGGCTTCAAAAGCGGGGGCATGTGCGGCAAAGTAGGCTTCCAGCCGTTTAATAAACTTTCGGGCTGCGTGGCTGACAGACTCCTGTTGGCCCAGATAGTTTTGCACCTGCTGCTGCCAGCGCTGGTGAGCGGCCGTACTCAGCCCTGCAGCTTTTAGAAGTTTAGCCGTTATTTCCACCAGATCGCGTACTTGAGTCAGGCGGCGCAGTAAAGCAGGCTGGCGGCGATAAAACGATAGCACACGGCGCGCCTTACCGGGTAGCTTTTCCCAGTATGTGTCCAGACGACGCACCCAATCTACCAGGGTAAAGAGCCGTAAAAAACGGTCTTTGTCGCGCAAAGTTGGAGGCAAAAGCCCCCCCCAATCCGTTAGTAAAAAACGAGAACGCAACGCTCCAATGGCAGCGCACAGTTCTTGTAAAGCCTTGTCATCTTTGAAGATATCCTTAACGGCGTTCATCATTTCATGGCTGCAGTCGCTCACCCAACTGTAACCCAACTGGCGGATGGCCGCCAACAGAGAAGTCCCCCGGTCGCTGATAAAGTAAGCTACGTTAAGCTTTGGAATGCTGGCCAGCGTCCGCCGCACAAAATCGGCGATTAAATCCCCCGTCCAGGAATGCTGAACTTCCATGCCCAGGACCCGGACGTCCTCACTGGTCAAGGGCGTACAACGGCAATGGTCCTTGCTCAGCGGTATGCCCAGAAGCAGTAACAGTTTTTCCGTGCCAATCTGAATACTCTCATCCATAACCAGTACCATTTCTCCCTGCCAGTCGCGAACACTCTGCAGTGCATGCAACCCGCAGCGAAGGACCCAGTTGCGCACCGTAACCGGACTGGGCAAGTCCGGCAATGGCCACTCCATGAGACGAGCCAGAAATTGGGCGCTAGCCGCCGCACACCTCAGCGAGCCGCCGTTGATAACAATGAATACCGCCAGGGCAATCATCTGTGCCGGGTACTTGTGGTTGAACACCGGCCATGGATCGGCTATCCGCCTAAGCCGCTCGTTCTCCGCCTCAAGACACACAACCCGCTGTTGCCAATATTTAACCCGGTCACATAATCGCCGGCGATCAATTGTCCGGCGTTTTGACGTATTTTTTAATCGATTTATCGTAGCTTTAACCTGCGCCCACATGGATTGCTTTTTTTGGTCGTACACTAAAGGTACGAAGTGTGGGCGCACTTTTACCCAGCTAAAAAACGCCGGACTGATTTGTTATTATGAAACTGAACAGCCTACTGTTAATGCTTATGAACGGGACTCCAGGGCGCGGCAAAGATGCCTGGAAGTTTTTGGATTTGACTGCTCTGTGTGTGGTATGAACTTCAAAAAAGCTTATGGAACTATCGGAGAATCATACATTTATGTGCACCACTTGTCACCTCTGGCAAATCGGGGCGAAAAATACGAGGTCGACCCGGAAAAAGACCTCCGCCCCGTTTGCCCCAATTGCCATGCCATGCTGCACCGGAAAGATCCTCCATTCTCCATTGAAGAGTTGCAAGGTATTCTAGAACAGAACCGCTCATCCAAATGACATAATTTTCATTCTTCCAATCCAAAGCTATGCAATCATTAGGACTGGTCAAGTATATCGCCCCTGACAAATCACATGGCTTTTTGTTGGAGATCCATCCTGAAGATTTATCCAACCCATCCAGAGTAATAAGGAACTCAAAAGGTAATATCAAATTTAGTCCCTCCAGGAGTCATGAAAGTACTGTAGGAGATATCCTTCGTTTCGATATAGTATCTGGAGAATCCGGAAACAGGAGGGCGAAAAAGCTTACAAATAACTTTTATGGGTTTGTAGCTGAAAGTGCTTCTGGTTTGGTAATTATTTTTTCAGAAATTGGAAATATTGAGGATGACAGAAGAGGGGAAGGTTTAAGCGGAGGCAGTTTAGTTGAGTTAAAATTTCACCTTTCTTCAACCGGATTAAACATCAAAACCAGGATATTAAGAAACGAAGATATCCCCCTTGATTCCTTGTTATCCCTTGCCTTGCTGTCTTTTCAAAACGCTGCTTCTTTACCAAATGCTTTTCTCACTTTCTTTGATCAATTCATCCAGTTTCGAGATGAAAATTTTCACGAGAAATTGATCAGGGAATGGTTGGGTGTTCCTGTTTCTGAAAGAATTAGCAGTATTTCTGCAATTTTAAAAAATTGCCAGCGTGAATCTCCTGCTGAAATTTTTCTTAAAAAACAAGTTATCCAGCATGTGCCTGAGGAGATAATTCCACTTTATGCTGAATGCCAAATTGAAAGCGATGAACTTGAAACCTGGCTCTTGGAAAAGCCAGAATGCCTTCTTGACTACCCCCGGCATATTTTCGAAAAAGTATTAAACCGGCTATACTCCTCGGAGCATTTTGAAAAAATTATCGTTGGGATACTCAGGATACTTAGTGAAGAAGATGACCGGGCTCAATTTCTATTAAAGTTGCTCTCAAAAAAATGGCTGGACTTTTCCCCTGAACAATGGTTGAAAGCATTTCTTGACGCCGGGAAAAGTCTGCCTCCGAATTTCCTTGAAAAGCTTTGGAAGCAGAATGAACCCACTGCGGAGCAACTCATTGCGGGTATTCCAACAAAGGTTTTTGCTTTAATAACAGATAGTATTCCAGAAACAAAGGTTTCCAGGATGCTATGGGATAAAAAATGGCAGATTGATTTCGAACGTCAGCCTGTATGCATCTTTGATCTTGAAGTGAGGCGGGGAAAAATTGAAGAACTCGCCTGGCGATTCCAATGCGAGGAAGAGGATTTCCATGGAGCAGATAATATTTTTAAAAAGGGACTCCCCAGATTGTTACAATTGCTCCATGACCAACCATCCATTATTTTTGCCGGGCATAACATCCGGGAATTTGACTTGCCAATATTGCGCCAACACATAGATATTCGAGAAAACCTTGTTTTGCTGGATACCCTTGAAATTGCGGCTGTT
>JABWAJ010000731.1 GCA_013361075.1 Saprospiraceae bacterium
TCTGCCGACCGCACGGTGACCCAGTCCGACAACTCCGCTACTTTTTATATGATCAACATGATTCCTCAGGCACCGGAGCACAATAGCGGACTTTGGGCAGATATGGAATCTTATTCCCGGGAACTGGCGTTCCGCGGCAATGAGGTTTATACCATCATGGGGGTTCACGATAAAGGAGGTACCGGAGACACTGGTTACCGCGAAAAAATAGCAGGTGGCAGGGTTACGGTGCCGCGCTACATCTGGAAAGTACTGGTGGTGATTCCGGAAGGTGTGAATGACCTGGAACGCGTGAATGAAGAAACGCGCATCATCGCCGTTTGGACAGAGAATAAAAACAGTGCCAATTCGAAGCCCTGGGGAGATTACCGGGTTTCAATTGACGACATCGAAGCAGAAACCGGTTTAGACTTATTATCGGCCTTACCGGAAGCCATTCAGGATCTTGTAGAAGCCAGAGTGGACCAGGTTCGGATAAACTAAGGCGTTTTATTACCCGCTGCAAAGTACAAAAGGCTAATCTATGCTTAGTAATAAAGAAATTGCAAAAGCTTTTCAGTTGCTTGGCAACATTATGGAACTCCATGGGGAAAATCCGTTTAAAATCCGCTCTTACCAAAACGCCTACATCACCTTGCGGAAAACGGAACGCCCCTTGTCGGAAATGGGCGACGCAGAACTTGCAGCCATCAAAGGTGTTGGCGACAACATTGCCGCCAAAATACGGGAGTTATTGAACACCGGTCAAATGCAAGCCCTGGAAAAGTACAAAGCCATTACCCCGGAAGGTGTTCAGGAAATGCTGACGATCAAAGGTTTCGGCCCCAAAAAAGTGCTTGCAGTATGGAAAGATTTGGGTGTGGAAACAGCGGGAGAATTGTTGTATGCTGTCAATGAAAACCGGCTTATTGAACTGAAAGGATTTGGTGCAAAATCCCAGGAAGAGTTAAAAAAGCTGCTGGAATATTTCCTGCGGTCGAAAGATAAATTTCACTTCGGCAGCCTGTTCCCTGCTGCTAAACAACTGGTACTGCAACTTTCTACCCAATTTCCGGATGCGAAAATCAGCCTTTGCGGGCCCCTCCGGCGATGTGAAGATATTGTAGACCGCATTGAAATCCTAATGGGTTGGAACGGCGAAAAGGAGACGCTGCTTCACCTCCCGTTTTTACAGGAGACAACGTTGCAGGAATTCGGCGTAAGCGGAAAAACACAGGATGAAGAATTGCCGGTGGCAATTTTTCTCTGTCCCGACGCGGCATTTGGCTCCAAATTGTTCCGCTATACTGGCAGCAATGCTTTTTTGGAAGCATTTGTGGAGAAGTTTTCCGGGGTAGATTTCAAAGACCTGGCAGAAGAACACCTTGTTTTTGAAAAAGCAGGAATTGCCTTCATCGAGCCAGAATTGCGTAGCGAAACCTGGTCGCTGAACAGCCCAAAACAACCGAAACTTATTGAAGTTGCTGACATCAAGGGCGTCATTCATACCCACACCACTTTCAGCGATGGTCAGCACACCTTGCGCGAAATGGCCCTGCATGCTCAATCGCTGGGATACGCCTATATCGGAATTACAGACCACTCCAGGTCTGCTTTTTATGCCAATGGCCTGCAGCCGGAGCGCGTGTTAAAACAAATGGCGGAGATAGACCAACTCAATGCCGAATTAGCCCCTTTCCGCATCTTTAAAGGCATCGAAAGCGATATTCTGAGTGATGGTTCGCTGGATTATGAGGAAGCCCTGCTTCGGCAATTTGACTTCATCATTGCTTCGGTGCATTCCAATTTACGGATGGACGAAGAGAAAGC
>JABWAJ010000732.1 GCA_013361075.1 Saprospiraceae bacterium
GCATCCACACGATCATTTTTTTCGGCAAAGTTTTGGTCTTCCGGAAGTTGCACTAGATTATCTGCGTAATTTTTTGCCTGCGGAACTGGCAAAAAAGCTTCATTTCGAGGCGATTGAGCGAGTAGAAGGTTCGTTTGTAAGCCGTAAACTCCGGACGCATATTTCTGACATCATCTACAGGTGTCCTTTAAAGACCAAGGGATCAGTGTATATCACGTTTCTATTCGAACACAAAAGTACGCCCCAGACCTATCCGCATTTGCAGTTGATGCGGTACATGCTCGAAGTTTGGGAGCGAGCCGTCGAAGAAAAGAAAACCTTGCCGCTGATTGTACCGATTATCGTGTATCACGGGAAAACGAGGTGGGAACTCAAGCCGTTCAGCGACAGTTTTGAAGATTGGGATGAGTCACTACGGCCCTATTTGCCTGCATTTGACTACCTGTTGACGGATTTGTCAAGACTGAATGATGATGAGATAATCCAGTTAAAAGCACATTTTTTGATCAATGTTTTGTTATCCCTGAAACATCAGGGAGAAAAGACTTACCTTCTAAGCAACATTTCATTCCTCTTTTATGGATTAGAGCATACAAAAGATAAACATCCGGAAAAAAACTTTACGGAAAGAATCCTTGTTTATTTGCTGGTAACAACCGAATTTAGCGATCAAGATTGGGCGAAATTGATAGACCAAACGCCATCACCAATAAAAGATATTGCCATGAGTACTTATGATATGCTGATTAAAAAAGGTAAAGAGCAAGGAATCGAACTTGGTAAAGAGCAGGGGATCGAACTTGGTAAAGAGCAAGGAATCGAACTTGGTAAAGAGCAGGGGATCAAGCTGAAAGCCCATGAGGTTGTGCTGGCATTGCTGCTTGAATTTCCCGAATTTTCAGATGCCCGGATCGCTGCTTTGGCGAAAGTAGAAGATCGGTTTGTGAAGGCCCTGCGTGATGAGGTAGCATTGTTGAAATAGATGAAGTTCTCAAATTTGTAAAATACCGATAGCAACCATTTTACGAGTCTACTATTTCAACCAATTCAATCTCTTTTCCTCCCCTTACTCTGATCAGATCATTCGGTAAAAACTCAAAAACTACCTATCTTGGCAGGCATATCCATGTTTTCAAAATGCAACCCAATATGCAGCCTGCGCTCCGATCTCTGCTCTTCAGCCTGTTAATCACGGCTACCGCCCTAACTTCCTGGGCCCAAACGGCATATTACACCAATACTATCAATGCCCTCCAAAGCGAATACGGCATTACGGGTGGCACCTGGGCATGGCCCGCCAACGAAATGACGGCCTTTTCTGCTGCAGGCGGATGGGGTGCCAGCCTTACCTATCAGAATATTTCAGGGCAGCCATTCACGCGGATTGCACAGGCACAGGTAGCCGCCGCACAGGAATTCCCCTGGAACAGTGGCTGGAAAAGCAACAACCTGACCGCTTTAGAAGCTGGTGACCGCCTGCTGGTTGTCATCTGGGTGCGCGCTGAAAACCCGGAGGGCGGGTTGGTCAATATTTTCCTGGAAGACAACGTCACTTATTTCAAAGAAATGTTTTTCACACTTCCGGTTGGCAATACCTGGACCCAGTTATTGATTCCGGTTGAGCTTGAAGACAGTTATCTTGTCGCTGATTTGTCCCTTGGCTTTCATTTGGGCCACCAGGCGCAGACCATTTTATTTGGCGGTGTGGGTGTCCTCAATTTCAACCAACTTTATCCTTTAGACCAAATCCCTTCTCAAATTGGCAACGAAAACTACGGCGGTTACGAACCGGACGCCCCATGGCGGATT
>JABWAJ010000146.1 GCA_013361075.1 Saprospiraceae bacterium
CTTGGTGAGATTCAGACTCAATATGCTGAAATGCAGCGCAGTATCGGACAATTTTTGGATTCAAAAAACGAACCGCATACCCAAAAAGCGCTGCAAATGTTAGACAGGCAGACGGCTACTCTGGAATCATCGAACCAATCGCTTGACAAACAAATCAATACGCTAAAAAAGGAAGTAGATCTTGCCGAAAGGCACGCGACCCTGATGCAGCAGCTTTATGAAAAAGGTGCCAGCAGCGAAGAAGACAAGGAAAATGCGGAGGCTGCTTACCTGCGTTATTTGCGCGAACTGGAAGCCAAAAAATCGGAAATATTGGTCAACCGGCTTTCTATTGAGCGCATCGGCTCAGAACGGGTGGGGCTGGAACGCAACGCCGACGAGCGTTTTCGCACGGAAACCCTGTTGTTGAAAGAGCGGGCAGCCCGGTTGCTGGCAGCAATTCAGGTCTGGAAGCAAAACTATTGCCTGATTGCCCCCGTTCCCGGTGTCGTTTTCACGGAAGGCGCGTGGGCTTCCCAGCAGTACATCCAGGCCGGAGCACCTGCTTTTACGATCCTTCCGGCCTCCTCCAGCGTAGCCACAGCGCGTACCTTCATCGCGCCCGAGGGGCTTGGGAAAGTAAAACCCGGTGCTCCTGTGCAATTGCGGCTGGATGCTTTTCCTTATAAAGAATACGGAGTTCTGGAAGGGGTGGTCAGAAACATTTCTCCGGTGCCTTCCGGGATTGGAGAAAAGCAAATGAATTACCTTGCAGAAATAGAGCTGACCGGCAATTTAGTCACCACATACGGCATTACCTTACCTTCGCAACAGGAAATGCCGGCCACGGCGCGCATCATTACCGAAAAACGCAGCCTGCTGGCACGTATTTTTGATCAATTTCTGGATGCTTATTACAACCGGGAATAGATAACCAAACCTCAAACCCGGTGCGCGCCAAACTTCGGCCAAAGCCGGTCCTTTTCGGAAAGCTGTACGTCGCTGCCCGGAATCTCCCAATCAATATTCAGAGCAGGGTCATCGAAGCACACGCCTCCTTCATGGGGACGGGAGTAATAATTATCGCATTTGTAAAAAAACTCGGCAGTAGGACTGAGCACCACATACCCGTGTGCAAAACCGCGCGGCACAAACAATTGCCGCTTGTTTTCCGCACTGAGGCGCACGCTGTACGACTGCCCGTACGTGGGCGAATTCGGGCGCAAATCAACCACAACATCCAGCACTTCCCCTTCCAGCACGCGCACCAATTTGGCCTGAGCATAGGGAGCTACCTGGTAATGCAGTCCGCGCAGCACGCCATAGGAAGAGCGGGCCTGATTGTCCTGTACAAAAGCGACACTGATTCCTCCTTTATGGAAATCGCGGAGACTGTAACTTTCAAAAAAGTAGCCCCGTTCGTCGCCAATGACTTTTGGTTCAAACAGGAGCAGGCCGGGAAACCCGGTTTCGATAAAAATAGCAGACATCAGATGGAGATATTAGGTGGCAGATAGTGATTATAGGTGATTAAATTTCAAACTCTTCTTCGCTGACGACCCGCCCGTTCACGCAGCGCACAATCCGGGCCGGGAAGCGTTCAATGATGCGGTAATCGTGGGTTGCGAACAAAACGGCTGTATCATTTTGCCTGGCTAATTGGCGCAACAGCAACAAAATGTCGTCAGAAGTTTCCGGGTCAAGGTTGCCGGTAGGTTCATCCGCAATGATGAGTTGGGGGCGGTTGAGCAGGGCACGGGCAATGACCACCCGCTGTTGCTCTCCTCCTGAAAGTTCGTGTGGCATGCGGAAGCGCTCTTTTTCCAATCCCACTTGCTTGAGCACCTCAAGAATTCTTTGTTCCACTAAAGTTTTGTCTTTCCATCCGGTTGCCAACAACACAAAACGCAGGTTTTGATCCACGTTCCGGTCGGCAAGCAGGTTGAAATCCTGAAAAACGATGCCCAGTTTGCGCCGAAGCAGGGGAATGGTGTGGCGATTGAGGCTGCGCAGGTCAAAATCGGCTACTTCTCCCCTACCCGTTTCCAGTTCCAGCGCAGCGTAGATGGTTTTCAGCAAGCTTGATTTCCCGCTACCCGTGCGTCCAACGAGGTAAACAAACTCCCCTTTGGAGATTTTCAGCCCCACATCTGCCAGAACAACTTTGTCTTGTTGGCGGATGGAAGCGCCGGAAAGGTGAACGATCAGGTTTCCCATGTGTTTTATTACAGCATTTTGACGTTGAATTGTCTGCATAAGCCGGCAAACAAGTCGTAAATTTGTGAAAATTTATAACAAGCCGTTATGAAAAAAACATATCTTATTGCAGGAGTTATGGTTTTGGCCGCAATTTATCTGTTGACGACCGCTACCAAAGACCTCACCGTGTACTCTTCTTTTGCTGATGCTTCGCAAAGCGGACGAAAGGCAAAAATAGCCGGTCAATTGGTGCAAACCAAAGAGATGTACTACAATCCGGAAAAAGACCCCAACTATTTCAGTTTTTTTGTGCGCGATGCCAACGGGGAAGAACGCAAAGTAGTGCTGTTGTCCGAAAAACCCCAGGATTTTGAGATGTCGGAACAGATTGTACTAACCGGCAAAATGAAAGGAGAAGAATTCATTGCCTCGGAAGTACTGCTCAAGTGCCCGTCTAAATACAAAGACGAAGAAATTTACATCAAAGGAAAAGAAAGCTGAATTTTGCTGGTAGTAAAGCCGGTTGCTCGTCCAATAACAGTTTCCGGTAACTGCCCCATTCCACCTCTACCCTACAAAAAAAACGTTTCATGCAGGAGATGCAATATTTCGGCGAGCATTTATGGCCGGGCAGAATCGGGCATTTTGGTGTCCTTCTGGGATTTGTGAGTAGTTTGCTTGCTACACTGGCGTATTATTTTGCAACCAGTCGCCGGGATCTGCCGGAAGCTTCTACGTGGAAAAAAATAGGCAGGGGTGCTTTTTTTGCCCATGCAGCGGGCACATTTGCCATCATCGGCATGCTCTTTTTCGTGATGCTCAAACAGTACTACGAGTACCAGTACGTCCAGGCCCACGTTTCTGAAGACCTGAATTTCAAATACATATTTTCGGCCTTTTGGGAAGGCCAGGAAGGAAGTTTTTTGCTGTGGATGTTCTGGCACATCATTCTGGGTGTCATCCTGATTTTCAAATCAGGTTCCTGGGAATCGCCGGTTATGGCTACCCTGATGTCCATCCAGGCAATTATCGGCTCAATGATCCTGGGCGTGTATATAGGTTTTGGAGAGGACGCCATGCGCCTGGGCAGCAACCCTACCCTGCTGCTGCGCGAAGTAATGGATGCTCCAATTTTTTCCAATGAAAATTATGTTTCCCTGATTAAAGGCAACGGGTTGAATCCACTGCTTCAGAATTACTGGATGACGATTCACCCGCCAACTCTGTTTCTGGGGTTTGCATCTACATCCATCCCGTTTTGTTTTGCAGTTGCAGGCTTGTGGACCCGCCGGCACACAGAATGGATGAAACCGGCTTTCCCCTGGGCCTTGTTCAGCGGCTCCATATTGGGAACTGGCATCCTTATGGGCGGTGCATGGGCCTACGAAGCGCTGAGCTTCGGGGGCTACTGGGCCTGGGACCCTGTGGAAAACATGTCACTGGTGCCCTGGATCATCCTCATTGCAGGCATCCATACCAACCTCATTGCCAAACATACCGGTTATGCCATAAGGAGCACCTATCTTTATTACCTGCTGACTTTTGTCATGATTGTCTATTCTACCTTCCTCACGCGAAGCGGTGTATTGGGCCAAACCTCGGTACACGCTTTTACAGAAATGGGACTGGAATGGCAGCTGGTATTTTTCATCGTGGCTTATCTGGGAGTTTCCCTATGGTTGCTGGCTTCGCGGTACAAAGGCATTCCGTCACCCTCCAAAGAGGAAGCGGGTGCTTCAAAAGAGTTCTGGATGTTTATCGGTTCACTGGTGCTGCTGTTTTCAGCGGTGCTGATTTCGGCGTCCACTTCTCTGCCGGTTTACAATAAAATTGTGCAGTATTTCGACCCGACCTTTGAAGGCCGCGTCATTACTGATCCTGTTGAGCATTACAACAAATACCAGTTGTGGATTGGCATTTTCATCGGGTTATTGTCGGGTTTTACCCAATATCTGCGCTTTCGCGAATTTAACTGGAAGAGCCGGATGAATAATTTTTTGATCCGGACGGGGATCGCGGTTGTCCTTTCTGCAGCCCTTACTGGTCTGATGGCCCTGTGGATCAATACCTATGCCTGGCAATACTCGTTGCTGTTGTTCAGCGGAATTTTCACAGTGGTTACCAATCTGGATTACCTCTTCTTTTTCCTGAAAGGGAATTTAAAAACCGGTGCTTCTGCCATTGCCCATATTGGTTTTGGCGTGATGCTGGCGGGCATCATTGCATCGGGGTTAAACAAACAAACCATTTCTTCCAATCCGTTTGTCATGGAAGGCCTGATCGAAGGAGCTGATGAACAAAGCCTACGCCGGAACATCCTGCTTTTTAAAGGTTCGCCAACCATCATGAGCGGCTACGAAGTTACCTATACCCACGATACCCTCCAAACCTACACCCGAACGTACACCGTCAACTACAAGCGTCGGAACAAAGAAGGCGAGGTTATAGAAGAATTTAATTTGCAACCCAATATCCTCTACGACAAGACTTTTACAAAGGTTGCTTCGTCCAATCCTTCCACCAAACGGTATGCTGGCCGTGATGTGTTCACCCATATCGCTTCTTTACCGCAGATAGAAATGGACATGGAGTTTCGCCGCCAGCGCGAAGACAGCCTGAAATACCGCCTGGTCAATATTGACAACCGCGGTCCAAAAACATTTTTGGATACCGTTCGCATAGAAGATCAGGACACCTTTGTCATCAAACAGTACACCTTGTCTTTTGACGGATTGGACCGGGCTCCTGCACATCCGGAATACACACCCAAACCAGGTGACCTGGCCATTGGCGTAAGATTGAGGGTAGAACGCTCAGACGACGACAGCGTTTATGCGGTCATGCCGGTGCTGGTACTGCGGGAAGAATTGCTTTATTCCTATCCGATACAAATCAACCAGCTGAGCGCCCGGGTGCGGCTTAGTGATGCCATTTTCGGGCAGTTGTTTACCTCCGAAGATGAGCTTAAATACGAATCCATCACCTTCAAAGAGGGGGAAACAACTACCTTCAAAGGGCTGAAACTCAATTTTTCCGGTTTCAACAAAACACCGGAACATCCGATGTACAAAGCAGCTGACGGCGATATTGCGGTAGGTGCTGACATGCAAATCACCGATGCAACAGGCCGGACATTTAAGTCGGAGCCGGTTTACTACATCCGGGGCAGCAGGCCTTTTAACCTCAAAGATGAAGTTGAAGATCTGGGGCTGCACCTTCGCTTTGTTGGCATAGACCCTGCAGCGGGGAGCATTACCCTGATGGCTGCAAAAACAGAGCCCCGCAACGTGAACAGTGCCCCGGTTGAAATTGCCACCAATTCGCTTCGGTCGGATTACATCGTGCTTGAAGCCATAGAGTTTCCGGGAATCAATTTATTTTGGATGGGCTCGATCCTCATGATGCTGGGCCTGGGCCTGGGTATGTGGCGGCGGATGGGCACGAAAGCCGATCAGCCTGGGGCCATCCCCACGGAAACTGATTAATGCCATGAATGCGCTCCCGATTACCTTCATCGGTGCCGGAAATGTCGGTACGCACCTTGCCCGGCGGTTTCATGACACCGGGTTTCGGGTAGTGCAGGTATTTAGCAGGGATAAATCCAAAGCAGAAGCCCTTGCCGGCTCAATTGGTGCCGATGCCGTTGATCAACTCTCCGGAATAGTTGCCCACACCGGCCTTTACATTCTTGCCGTTCGGGACGATGCCATTGCAGAAGTTGGCCGGCAACTGGCCGATGTTGGCATTCGGGACGGACTATTTGCGCATACCTCGGGAGCTACGCCCGCATCTGTACTTCAGCCTTATTTTGGACGTTTTGGTATTTTCTACCCGCTTCAGACATTCTCACCGCAGCGCACGCCCGATTTTTTGGACATTCCCATTTGCATCCAGGCTTCAGTTCCTGAAGATGAAAGCTTGTTGAAAACCATAGCCTGCGCTGTTGGCAAGCAAGCTGTTGTCATGGAAGAACGGCAGCGGATCGCCCTTCATGTAGCCGCAGTGTTTGTCAACAATTTCAGCAATTACCTGTATCAGAGGGGGCAGCATATTCTGGAAAAAGAAGAACTGAGTTTTGACCTCTTATTGCCGCTGATTCGGGAAACTGCCGAAAAGGTACGCCACCTGCCTCCAAACGCAGCACAAACCGGGCCGGCGGTTCGTGGAGACAAAAAAACCATTGCCCGCCATTTGGAATACCTGCAGGAAACACCGGATGATGCCGCACTTTATGAAACGATGACCCGCCTGATTGTAAATGCCGCAAAAAAGAAATAAGGTCAGAGTATTTTTTCCCAGCTTAAAAAAACGGGGGCGCTTTTCCCGCCCGGAATCAACCCTGCCAGTTTATCCAGATAGCCATCCCGGGTTGTTTGATAAAAGGTCTTTTGGCCTTCAATCCAGTCTTTGGCTGCATTATTGCTGCGTTTTACGCCAAGGCGCTTGGCAGTTGTATCAATGGCACTCAGGGCATCCGACCAGTTTTTCAGGCCTGCCAATTGAGCCATCAGGAGGTAACGTTGGATTTCGTGGCCCGATTCCGCTTTTGTTTTCGCTTCATCAATTGTTTGGATGCCCTGCCAAAGAGAATTACGAGAAATTTGCCGGCTGAAAACGAATTGTTCGAAGTGCATTTTAGCTTGTTCATATAAGGCCAACCCCTGTTCGGCACTAACGCTTTCAGCCTGGTCGGCTTTGGTCAGGAGCAGTGTATTCATTTTAGAAATGGTGTCATGCGCAACGTCAATGGCAATTAAGCCTGCCATTGATGCCATCAGGGCTTTGTCCCGGGCACCGGCTTCCTGTTCTGTTTCAAGTGCTGCACTGGCAGCTTTTGCCGATTCCCGCGCTTCTTCAAACTTTTTAAGCTTCCAGGCAGAAAGCGATTTAATGGCAAGTGCTTCACCCAACACATCATTTGACTTGAGTTTTTCGCTGGCTTTCAAGGCTTTGGTTGCCTGGTCGTAAGCACTTTGGTAATAGGTGTCTGGTTTAAGGTTCATGTCCGGTTCCCCGGAAGACGGAAACATTTTTTCCAGTTCCGGCGAAGCAGGTAAATCCGAAGTTGCCTGCTTTGCCCGCTGCTTCATTTCCAGCTTGGCTCCCAGATTAAAGGAATTTTGGGCGGCATTGTAATCCTTTAACCCGGCGCAACCAGGAGCAGTTAACAAAAGTGCAATAGCTACCAACAACTGAAAAAGAGAAGGTTGTTTCATGGCTTGAAGTTTTTTTTGGAAAATCCTCAGCAATAACGCTGCATAACTGGTTTATTTTACCGGATAAAGTTAACAGGATTTTTATCATTTTTGCCCCGCTTTATTTTTGTACTTGTTCAGGAATTCATCCATTGTTCTATGTTCAAACACCAGGTTGTTTCCTTCGGGAAATATGAAAAACATATCTTCCAGCATGCTTCAGGCAAAGCGCTTTTTTCGCTCGTGCCTGCCTGTGGCGCTTGTTTGCTCGACCTGGTTCTTGAAGGGAAACAAATCATAGACAGTTGTAAAACCCCGGTAGAAGCATCGCTCAACAACTGGGCAAAAAGCAGCATGTTGTTCCCCTTTCCCAATCGCCTGCGCAACGGGCGTTATGAATGGGGAGGAGAAATCCTGGAATTCCCTGTAAATGATCCGGCAACCGGAACGGCACTCCACGGACTGGGCATTGACAAAGATATTGAGTTGATTGGCTACGAAATTGGCGAAAACGAAGCTACGGCTGTTTGTCAGTATCAAAGCAAAGGCGAATTTCCTTACTATCCCTTCCCGTTTACCTTTTCAGCAGTTTTTAAAGTGGAATATCCCGGGCAGTTCACCATCACCCTGGCGTTTAGAAATGACGGCGACCGGGCGATTCCGGCAGGTTTGGGCTGGCATCCTTATTTTCACCTTGGGTTTTCTGACGTAAAAGATATGGAACTGCAAATGCCTGCCTGCGAACTTGTGGGCATAGATGCTGCCATGATTCCGACCGGGAAGCGGTATGGTTATGATGATTTTGTTACTCCCCAAAAAATCGGAACGACTGTATTGGACAATTGTTTTGCTCTTATTGGCGAGGGGGAAACAGCTGAAACACTCCTGCGCCAAGGTAGTCACCAATTGCGTTTTTGGCAGGAAACCGGGCCAGGCAAGTACAATTTTTTACAAGTCTTTACCCCACCACACCGCAACTCCATTGCCGTTGAGCCGATGACATGCAATATTGATGCATTCAACAACGGGGAAGGACTCGCTGTTCTTGAACCCGGGTCGGAAATCCGCGCCAGATTTGGTGTGGACTTCCGGATAGCTTAAGTGCATTTAAGTACGGGTGCGGCTGTCTAAAGATTCACACCTGCTCCGAAAGTTGTTGCAAATAATGCGACGGGTAAACATGGATACCCGGTTCAAATTGTTGAGCGACACTCACCATGGCTGCCGCTACAACTTCTGCCTCTACGGGGCGGTATTTGCTGAGCAGCCCCCCTGTCAGGGCGTCAATTCGCCTGCCGATTTTAGCTGCCCATTGTTCGCCCCAGCGATTTTCGTTGCGCTCGCCCAACAGTACAGAAGGTTGAAAGATGTGTATGGCCCAAAAAGGCAATGACTTAATGGCATCTTCAAGTTCACCTTTCACCCGGCTGTAGTAAAACATGGATTTTGGATCGGCACCAACCGACGAAACCAGTAAAAATTGGTTGACCTTATTCTGGACGGCAGCGAGCGCCGCTTCGTAAGCGTAGGTATAGTCAACTTTATAAAAAGCTTCTTTATTTCCGGCTTTAGCCATCGTTGTACCAAGGCAACAAAAGAGATCATCGCCTTTAAGCAAATGGTGAAAAGTCTGGGGAAGATTAAAATCCACAACATGCTGTTCCAGCTTTGGATGCGAAACAGGCAGTGTGCGCCGGGTAAAAGCGATGACTTTCCCATAAGCACCATGTTCCAGCAAGAGCCGGAGGCAATAACCGCCGACCAGGCCTGTAGCGCCGAGGAGGACGGCTGTTTTTTGATCTTTTACAATTTCAAGTTCCAAAAGCTGTACTTTTTTATGTTTGGTACCGTGTGCAAAAAAGAAGGCAGGGGTCAGAACATCATCCCCCAAAACCAGGCCATCACTTTCCAGCTTACCCAAATGACAAAAATCAGCAGTCCGAGTAACACCGACAAAATCAGGAAAACCACGCCCCAGGCGCTGCCTTCGTGTTTGCCTTCCTGGTAGTGTTCTTTCAGCAAACGAAGGTTACGGGTATTGGATTTGAATTTTAAATCAAACAAATCCCCAATAAAAGGCACCAGGCCCACAACCGTATCCAGCAAAATATTGCCGAGCATCTTTACAACTACCATGCCGCTTGCTCCGTAGCGTGCCATCATAAGGAGCAATAACCCCGATATTCCAAAAGTAGCAATGTCGCCAAGATAAGGAAAAAGTCCAATGATGAAGTCCAGCCCAAAGCGAATGTTCGTTCCCGGAATTCGAAAACGGTTGTCCATCAGGGCTGCAAGGCGTTCGATCCATACCAGGCGGTCATCGGACACCATCTTTACCTCCGTAATCTGTTGTTTGGTTCTTTCCATATTGCTGTTAAAGGTAGCGCACTGTCGTTAACAATTGTCCGTCCCGAAGCTCAATTTCCCTAAACCCTATGCGGTAGTGGTCTATCGTAAATGCCTCAGCGTAGGGATGAATCTGAAAAAAGCAGGAAGGCGTCACATAAACGGTAACATTGCCTGCCGAAACAACCCGTTCGACATGGTAGTGGCCGCAAAAAACGTGAATTTGTCCGGGTTGTTGTTGGAATAAAGACAAGACAGCAGCATGATTTTTAAGCGGATAATGGTCGTCCATGTACCTCACTCCTGCCAGCAGCGGTGGGTGGTACATGAAGATAATCCAGTCGCCCGAATGCGCCTTTAGTTGCTCGGAAAGCCAGTCTAACTGCTTTTGAGATACTTCATAAGTTGTCGTATCCAGGAAAAGAGTTGGAAATGTATTGTAATCTGCGCGATAATACAATTCTCCTGCCTTCATCAAATGATCTAAACCGAAAGCCTTTGCCATCAGCGTTGGGTCGTCGTGGTTTCCCGAAATCAGCCGGTACGGCACTCCGGATTTTTCCAGATGAGGCCTTATCCAGTCATAAATTTCAGCCTCCCCTTCCATGAAGCAAAGATCCCCCGAAAGCATTAACTCGTCCGGGTTTAAAGCGCAGGCAGCTTCCAAAATCGCAAGGAAATTAGAGCGCACATCCACGCCATGAGTGTCTTCTCCTTCCTTTCCT
>JABWAJ010000147.1 GCA_013361075.1 Saprospiraceae bacterium
CTCGATAGATCCCTCTGTGTTTGACCCGGCTTCCAATTGTGCGATTCTGGTCTCATTCACTTTGTCGTCTTCGTCGATTTGCCCATCGGCAGTTTCAAGGGCGGATTTTGCTTCTGCAAGCCTGGCCGCATAGGTATTGAGCAGCACATTGACATGTTCAGCAAGCCCTACATTATCATCGGCCTTTTGCTGAAGGTCAGTTACCAACTCCAGCGCGCCAACCGTATCATCCTGCTTAATCAGTTTCAGAATTGCTGAAAAAATCGCCTCCTGGTCTTCACTGGCTGCTTTGGCAAAGCTTCTGAGCGCATTTCCGATTTGCAAAACAACCGTCGGAAACACTTCACTGTTGAAATAAGCCGATGCTTCATATACCTTTTGGTAACTGGTGAGCATGGCAGGGAAAAACGAATAGGTACCCACCTGATGGATGATAGACAAACTGGGGTCGTTCCTGTCTGCTTCTTCATTTTTGTCAATGCCCAAGGTTTTTATCAGGGAAATTTCACTATTGGGCAATCGAAGCCCCCAAATGGAATAGATTTGCAGGTAATGCCAGGCCATCCACAGAGAGCCCCTGTTGTTATTGCCCGTTTTGAGGATCCCCTCGAAGGTATCAATTGTAGCCTGAAGGTCCTGGTCTTGCAGCCCTTCAGGTGTTGTTTCGTTAGCCATGATCTTGTCTGTTAAATTTTACAAAATGGTGAACAATAGGGTAAATGCCTCATCCGCACTTTTTTGATGATACTGTTTTGCAGTGTCTGTTTCTGCCTGGAATACGGCTTCCTGGTTGTCCATTCCGGCGGCTAAATTGGTTTGGGCCGTGTTGAGGAGGTTTTGGTAAGCCGTTAAGTTCCGGGCCATGTTGTCTAAGGTGTTCAGCAAAGGCCTGCATCTTTCCAGAACAAACTGCAGGTAGCCTATTCTGTTTTCTCTCGTAATGACATCAATGATGAAGTCCCCGGTTTCTGATGCTTCGAGGGCAGCCAGATCCCTTTCCGTGTTGGCGATTTTGGTTCGGACAACAGCCGCCAGTGATTGCAGGTCTACATTCATGTCCGCACAAAGGCCAATCATCGCAGTGGTTTGCTCTTCTAATTGTTTCAAAGCTTCCTCCACGCTCAAATCGCGCTCCCTCAGTGCATGGGTCGGCAATTTTTTGATATTTGCACGTTCCCAGTTTTTTTTGGTTTGTTGAAAATGCTTAAGATAGGCTGCCGATTGATCGCGGAAGCGCTGGGCACTGCCATTCAGCAAGTCGGCATGCCCTCCCGGCAAATCAACCTGACGACGCTCAAAAGCAGCATCATACCATGTTTTAAAGTTGGTAATATCTTGTAAAACAGCATCCTGGGCGTCAGGAAAAAGATTGAGTTGTGCAAACAGTGATGAAGTACCCCCCAAAACAATGAGGATAAAGAGCAGGTGTCTCATAACCGGAATTTAAATGAGTGAAATGTGCGCCGACAAGCGGCTCTTATTGACTAATTCTGAGCAGCAGTGCTGTTCATTTCCTCTTTGATTTTATCAATCAGCGTGCTCACATCCGTATCGTTGGCATCCACAACGATGTAAGGATTGTCGGTCAGTTCAAGAACAGCGGGCATCAGCTCGGCCCATCGTTCTCCGGCCGTTTTGGCGTAATATTCGATAACGCCGATGGTTTTCAGTTTGACCGTTCCGTCTGTTTCGGAAGACATGTTGACGAGTTTGTCTTTGACGTCATCCAGGTTGCCTGCAATGGAAGCCCAGGCATTTTTGATCACATTGGTTTGGTCAATGGCGATCTGCGTATGTTCGAGTACTCCGCTTACCCCGTCTTTGGCGAGGTTCTGAATTCCCTGGGTTGCCAGCGCAGTTTTCAACTCGTTTGTTCCATCTTCCACCTTTTTTTGCAATTCGTGGTATTGTTCGAGTGCTTTAACGGCTTTATCCCCAAAAATGCCGGCAACAATCGCTGCCGCAATCGGGCCAATTATTGGTATCCAGACATAAGTAGGCGTCGTGGCTGCTGCAATAACATCCTGGTCGTATTCATCTTTTCTGCTTTTCATCAATAACTTTAAATTCTCAATGGATCCGGTGACATCGCTTCCGCCCTCTAATTCTGCGATGCGCTCTTTGGATACCCGAATATCGCTGCTGAGTTGGTCGTCGGTGCGCTTCAGTGCCGCTTCTGAGGCAATCAGTTGTGTAGAGTAATCGCTGAGCATGAGCGCAATTTTTTCAGCTTCAGCGGCATTTTCCACTGCTTTTTTTTGCAGATCGGTGAGCAATTCAATGGCACCGGCAGTGTCTCCATTCTTAATGGCATCTGTGATAACCACAAAAATGGCACCATCTCCATTGCTTGCATCCCGGGCGAAACTTTTCAACATGCTACCCAGCCGAACCACCTTTGGAAAGGTTTCCTTGAGAAAAAAAGAGCATGCCTGTTTCAACTGCTGGTAGCTGTCCAGCATCGAAGCGAAAAACGGATAATTAGCAGGCGCATCAATATTCAGTTTCATTTTCAGGGACGCCTCTGTATCTGGCAAACGCACGCCATAAGTAGAAAAAACCTGTAAATAATGCCAGGCAAGCCAGAGTTTACCACGCCTGGAACCGTTTTGCGTCAGTAAACTCTCGAATTCTGTCAGAGTAGGATCAAGGTTATCGACGGCGCTTGAAGTAAATGGATCTGCCATTGTGTTGATTTTATTTAATGAATGAATTAATGAATGTAGCCTTGTTGTTGCAGGGAAATATTTATCCCCATTATCCATTTATTGCAGGCCCGGCTTCAGAGGCAAGTGGCTTTCTGAAAAATTTAACAGCATGCTGAATAAACAGGTAAATGCTGCATCTCCACTTTTTTGATCAACCAGCTGATTCTGCAAGGTTTTTTAATGGGTACGTTGTTGCAACAAAGGTATGGGCAGGCAGATGAAAAGGCTTCCTCCCATCGTTCAAAAGCTACTTAACCCGTTGCACAGCGTTTTTTTTCTTTACTTGCTATGTTGCAAAAAGAAAGGCAGAATATTTTTAACAATCTGATAATGAGTTCAAAACAGGTTGCATGGGTACTTAGCCCGCGGCTTCAGTAGGCGTTCTCCAAATTTGCGCAAGGCTCCGGCCCCGTATCTATTATTTCCGGGGTTCCGCCTTCTGAGCGGCAGGCAAAAACCGCCCCACCCGTTTCTGGTACTTTTTATATCCGGGATACTTTTCCCCGGAAATCTTTTCACTAAAATCTGAGCTGCCTAAAAACAGCAGCATCAGTAAAATAGCACCGGCAAGCGACCAATTGAGCCAACGCCCGGTGGCTGCCACACTGAAAAAGTAATAGCAGAGCCAAATGCCCTGTTCCGCAGCGTAATTCGGATGGCGCACCCGGGCCCACAGGCCGGTTTTACAAAACCCGTCGGCGTAATCGCCCTCTAACGGCAGGCCTTCGCGGATGCGGCGGTATTTTTCGGTTTGGAAATTGTATTGCTGCTGGTCGGCAAGGGTTTCAATGGCCAGCAAAGCCAGGAAAACCACGGTCAGAAAGCCGTCAAAAAAGCCAATTTCCGTAGCCTCGCCCTGCCAGGCGACTAAAGCAGGCAAGGTAAACAACAGGATCAATCCATTTTGATACAGGGATATAAAAAACAGATTGAACAGCGCCCAGCCGAATCGCGTGTTCAGAAAAGGCCGTTGACGCAATACCGACCACCGGTAATCTTCTTCACCCTTCCACGGAATCCAGTGGTAGCCGCCACGACGCCAGAAATTGTAAGTGAGCCGCACCCCCCAAAGGGTAACCAGGGGCGCCATCAACACCAGCCTTTCACTGTAGCCGGATGCTGCCGCAAAATACCAGGCATACACGATCGGAATCAGGCTCCAGAGCTTGTCTACCTGGCTGCAATTCCGGGTCAGTTCGCTTACCGCAAAACAGGTAAGCCCTACCCCCAGCATGAGGTAAACCATATTGGTTAGGGCAGCAGTTTGTGCCGGCTCTAACGGACTGTCGTAGTGCATGGCAATAAAGGGCAACAACAGCAGGCAGGCAATGAGGATGAGAATGGTTCGCAGCATAAAAGTTTTTTCTGCGTGAAAGATATATAATTTTGCAATGATGCCATTACTCATTCCGTACAACATCCAAACATCAACAAATACCATGCAGGAAAAAATCATTGAAACCTTTAAAGCGTACACCCACGCGCTTTACCGCCCCGACTGGGATGCCGTCATCGCCAGCCTGTACCCGCCTGATGTGCTAAAATTGCATACCGTATGCACCGCGCTGATGGACCTGATCAGCCCGTTTGGCGAGCAAAAGGAATTCCTGCGGTTTTTCCCGGGCGTCGAAAATCCCGAAGCCATCAAATCCCTGACGCCGGAAGCTTTTGCGGTTTTGTTCCTTTCCGGTGCCATGAATAAGGTGGCCAAAGAGCAGCGCATTCAACTGATTGAAACCACCAGCATTGACCGCGTGACGGTATCCGGCAATCACGCGCAGATCGCTTATTCTTTTTTGATGAGCATGGAAGGCGAAACTTTTCCGGTGGACCGGGAAGCGGATATGGTATTGGAAAACGGCACCTGGTACGTGCGCATCCGAGCCGGATTTGATCAGGTATTAGAGCGTTTCCAACAGGACATTGATTTGTACAACGACCGGAAAAGCAAAGACCACATTCCCAAAGAGCCTGTTGACGACGACGACCTGAAACCATTTGCCCTTTACGGGTACCGAAGCTGGGAAACGGGCCGCACTGTTCTGGAACCGCGCTTCAAATCAGCTGGCGTGTTCAGCGAAGGGTTGGCGGCAGTCAGCATTTTTTCAAAATTCGGCTATATTGACAAGCAGGGCGAAATCGCCATCAAGCCGGAGTTTGTGTCGGCAGAGGCCTTTTCAGAAGGTTTAGCTGTTGTAAGCCTTTACGATGATGCGCACCATGAAAAATATGGCTACCTCAACCGGGCCGGGGAATTGGTAATCGCGCCGCAATACGAAGCAGCCAGTGGTTTCAGCGAGGGCCTTGCCGCTGTTAAGCAAGATGGCCTCTGGGGTTACATCACTCCGTCAGGAAAGGAAAAAATCGGGTTTCATTTTTTGGAAGCGGGCGATTTTATGGGCAAAACAGCCCAGGTAACAGTAGCCACGGAAGACGGGGAAAAAGAGTTGGAAATAGACCGGAAAGGGAAAGTGGTGGGGTAATACAAGTTTATAAAAGTTCGCTAACTTTCGCTCATCTTCCAACCAAACGACAAAGCCATGCCACTGCCAACCCGAATCGCCGCGCAAGCACTGCTCGAACACCACGTCAAGGACGAATACCAGCGCTACCACGCACGCATGGTGGCAACTGCCATGGAAGGTTATGCCCGGCATTATGGGGAAGACCCGGAATTGTGGTTCCTCACCGGCTACCTGCACGACCTGGATTTCGAGGAGCATCCCGAAGAGCACCCCGGGCCTTCGCTGCAATGGTTCCGGGATTGGGGCTACCCGGAAGATTTTATCCATGCGGTAGAAGCGCATGCATACGGCTACCATGGATTCAAAACCTTGCCGCAAACCCGCTTGGCTGCTGCACTTTTAGCCTGTGATGAGATCAGTGGCATCTTTTTCGCCTACCAAAAAGTGAACCCGGTTCCTTACCACGAAATGAAATTGAAATCCATCAAAAGCCGCCTGAAAGAAAAAGCTTTTGCCGCCAAAATAGACCGGAGTACGATCTATTTGGGTTGCGAACACCTTGGGGTTTCGGTGGATGAACACGTGGAAAATTTGATCCGGTTTTTTGAAGGGATTTAGTTGTATAGGGTTAGAACCCCGGGAATAGTAGAGGCGAGGCGGAACTTCGACTTAGCTTCGGCTTGGCTTCGACTACGCTCAGCCAGCAGCTCAGCCAGCAGCTCAGTTAAAGCCTCAGCGCCAGGAAGTTGTAGACAAAGCGAGTAAAACCTTGTATAGCTCGCTTTATCTGCCTATTTTGACCACTTAGAGCGAGCAATGAGTTTTTTTATACGCTCCATCTGTGTTTTTTCGGGTACTTAGAGCAAGCATTTATGCAAAAGACAATCATGACGGGCCGGGAAAAGAAGTTGCGACGCTTCAGGCATTGTTGACTACGGGAGAAGCTGAACTTGTCTCCGTCATTGGTAGAAGGCGGGTTGGCAAAACTTTTTGGTAGAATCTGTATATGCCGGAAAGATTGCTTTTGAGGGAGTTAAGGAAAAAAGTCGCGCTGTTTAAACACTATTCCAAAACCAAAAAGCAAGTTTTCCTGACTTTTATCAGCATTTACGGGGTTTTGCTGAATGAACATAGTCTTGGAGTGGTGGATAAGGAGCTTCGATTGGATGATTTGTTTGGGCGAAAGGAATGAAACCAGAACCTACCAAACCCGATTTAGCACCAATTCACTGCCATTGATATTTTGATAAGCCAATTGGACAAAGCCTTCTGAGGGATTGAACCACGCCTTCAAACGCGTTACCCCCAATTCACTTTTACCGGTTGCCTCCACAACAAAACACTCGAGGGAGCCAATGGCAGCCTGGTAAATGACCTGATCCGTGATTTTGTATTGAAACTTGTTTTTTACGCTTTTTTCCCAGACGCGCCAACGCTTGTCGCGCCAATGCGATCCAATGACCAATTCACCTTCCCAGGTATTCCCCACCTCATACGGTGCCTGAATAAATGGGAAAGGATTTAATTGGAGAATTTTGAATAAAAACTCCCTTGGCGGGTGCATCCAAACATTTTTATGATTTTCTACCAAACCGGTCATTTCGCCACCGATTAAAATGTTTTCCTTGCTCCAATAATCGTACCGGATAGGGGTTTGTGGATATTCCGCCCCCAGGGCTGTAGAATATATTTCGGGCGTTAATTTTATTTGCGTAATCGTGCTGTCTGTTGGCTTATGGAAGGCTGTAAAATCCCATTCCAGAGCATTTTCACCAGGTTTTCCTTTTTTCAGGGTAAAAAGCAAGCTATCTTTATTTTCAATATATACATACGCATACGTAAAATTGGAGCCGTTTCCGTAAATCATATTGTCTGCGCTGTAATTGAAATGAGTGGCCCCACCAGGCTTTATTTCCTGATAGAGTCCGGATTGCAAGGAAACCTGCGGGGTATCTACCAAAAATGGAATGCCCTGTTCCGGTGCAACTCCCCTTATTGGCGGAGCAACTTTGGCTTCTTTGCACGCCGCCAACCACAAAACGCCCAGGGATAAAAAAATAAAACGCCAACGTTCCGGAAAATGCCGGACAAAGCCGCTACGCTGGTGAATTCTGTTTTTATTCATCTTCCTCCGGCCCGCCGCCCAACAAATCGTTCTCCGCCAGTATTTGTCGCGCCGTTGCGGCATCTTCTTCCGATGTGTACAGGTCAGCGCTTCCTATAAAAGGCAAAACGGAATCGGGCTTGTTGGCAATATGGCTGATGATGCCGTTTTGTTTGAGGACATCTTCCGCTATTTGTACCTGGTACAGTTCCGTTGCACTGAAAATTTTGATCCACCCCTCTGCCATTGGTTTGTATTTTTAGGTCATTAAAATTGTTATTGGTTATCGGTTACTGGTTATTGGTATGACTGAACATGGATAGATTACGATCACTTGTCGCCCCCACCAATAACCGATAATCATTACCGATAACCATTCCAATCCTCAAATTCTCAAATCAACTCCAGCACCAACACCGTATTCCGTTCCACGGCAATATTCGAAATGTCCTTCATCACCTCGTCGGTCACCACATTTTTCGCTTTGGTAAAACCAGCCATGCGCTCCCGGTAGCGGGCCGTGGGCACGGTGACGGGGGCGTCGTTTGCATTCAGGATCACCATAACCGTCTTGTCGGCATCGTGGCGAAAATAAACATAAATGCTATTTTCGGGCACAAACTGGGTGAGTTTTCCGCGGTGCAATGCAGGTGTTTTTTTGCGGTAATTTGCGAGCTTTTTTACATAGTCGAATGCCTCTTTTTCGAGTGCTGTCCGACCTTTGGCTTCAAATTTATTGATCGTATCTTCTTTCCAGCCACCCGGAAAATCGAGGCGACCGCCTTCGCCAAAACCGCCACCGGGCACGCCCGTGAGCAGCACCTCCGTTCCGTAGTAAAGGCTTGGAATGCCGCGCTGGGTGAGCAGCAGGGCAAGGTTGCTTTTGTATTTTAGGAAATCCTGGCCCACATTGCGGTAAATGCGGCCAAGGTCGTGGTTGTCTAAGAACAGCACATTGCGGAAAGCGTCTTCATACAAAAAATCCTGCGCCAGCACGTAATACAACCTCGCTGCGCCTTCCGTCCAGCCTTGTTGCCGCCCTACGGCCTCCTGCATGGCATAGTTCATCTGAAAATCGGTGCATCCGGGCAGGTAAGTATTGTAGTCGCGCAGGCCGTTGTTTTGGGTAAAATGCGCCTGGATGGCTGCTCCGTGGTCCCAGATTTCACCAAAAAAACTCAGGGTTGGGAATTCTTCCCGGATCCTCCTCCCCCACTCTGCCATGAATTTTTGATCGGGATAAGCATAAGTATCAATGCGAAAAGCATCAAGGCCGGCGTATTCCACCCACCAGATATTGTTCTGTATGAGATAGTTAGCCAATTGTGGGTGCTGTTGATTCAGGTCGGGCATGTGGTGATCAAACCAGCCGTCGCTCATGCGCGCGCGGTCGCTTTCGGATGCATAGGGGTCCATGAGTGCCGGAGCCCGGTAAGTCGTTTTGGTAAACTCACTAAACTGATGAATCCAGGACTCATCGGGAAGATCGCGGATGAACCAGTGCTGGTCGCCCACCTGGTTGTGCACGATGTCTTTGATCAGTTTGATGCCGCGCGCCTGGCAGAGTTCCGCCAATTTGACGTATTGTTCGTTGGAGCCGAGCCGCTTGTCAATTTTGTAATGATCCGTGAACGCGTAGCCGTGATAAGATTCGTAAAGCTGGTCGTTTTCGAGCACCGGATTGAGCCAGAGCGCCGTAACCCCCAGTTCTTCCAGATAATCCAAATGCTCCATCACCCCAACAAGGTCGCCGCCGTGGCGGAAAAAAATCTTTTGGCGGTTGGTACCAGTTTGCCGCATATCGGTGTAACTGTCGTTGCCGGGGTCGCCATTGGCAAATCGGTCCGGCATGACCAGGTAAATGAGGTCAGAAGCATCTACCCCGGTGATTCGCCCTTCTGCTTTTTTCTTTTCGCGCAGTTCGTACGGGTAAGTCTTTTTCGCACTGCCTTTTTTGCTCAGTTCAATGGTGAACTTGCCTGCTTTTGCGCCCGGGCCAATTTCCACTTCCACAAACAGGTAGTTGGGGTTTTGCAGACGGGTGGTTTTGCGTACGCGCACCCCGGGATAAGCAATGGCAACTTCGCTGTCGCGTACGTCCTGGTCGTAGATCAAAATTTCAAGCATCGGGTTGTTCATGCCAATCCACCAGTTGGGTGGTTCCACACGGGCCTGGTCTACCTTCCCGCCAGTGGCCGGAATGTGCCGGAATTTAGATTCCTCCATACCCAGAGGCAGTTTTTGCCAGGGGTCATCGTTGTAGATGGAAGGGTTGGTTTGAGCAGAGAGCAGGGTCGTTGTGCAGGAAAGCAGCGTGAGTAGGAAGTAGTTTTTCAACATACAAAGTGTTCATTATGTGGGTGATGTTTCAACGAGTTGTCTGTTTGCAGAATTTTTTGCACCAAACAACAGCTCTCCACAAACTGTAACCGGCAAACAAACGGTTTGAAACTGTTTAACAAACTGTAAAGTTTCCTCTTTCCCGTTCATCAAATCAATGGCAATATTAGTATCCAGCGCCACTGTTGTTACCATTCGCCTTCAATTTTATCAAATTCAGAAGTAATAATCTGGCGTAGTGATTCAGCTTCCTGATCTCCTATAATGCCAGCAAATTGAAGAACGGCTCCTAAGTTTGTTATATGAGGAGACTCTTTTTTTATATTTTGCACATAATCAAACAATTGATTAAGGGCTTGGGGGTTTTGTATTTCCCGAATATCGCAGATAATTTGCTCTTTTATTGCCATTTTAATCGCCGGTTTAATCAAGTCGTAGGACGAATATAATGTGTATCTAATAAATACTTCTTCAAAGTGCTTCAATTTCCCGGTTAAAGACTCTGGATTGTCTGTTTTCTTGTGCCTTGTGTTGGCTCAACGATAGACAAAGATCGAAAGTTTTTTGAAATGCACTATTAGACTTGTTGCGACGGGAATCATCGTGAGCCGGAAATGGCTCTTTTTCGGACACTCATCGCTTTTTTTTCGTCACAGAACAGGGCTATGCTCCTCAAAAAACGCTGTGATTGGCCAAATGACTGAGCTATCCCGAAGGGTGAATGCCCTGTGGGCATTCAAGTGAAGGAACGCGTCAGCGGTGTTTAGCCATTTCCACCACCACGCTGCCCCGTCGCAACAAGTCTA
>JABWAJ010000148.1 GCA_013361075.1 Saprospiraceae bacterium
AAGGCGATGTCGTTCAGTTTATCCGCCAGCTTATCCACACTACTCTTTTGCAGGATCCGCCTGATGCCTTTGGCTACTAATTTAGCAACCATCCAACCAATCAAAACAACTGCGAGCGCGCCCGCCACATTGGGAATGATAGCAGCTAACTGGTTGAACTGTTCGGTGATAATTTCCCACGCTTTGCTGTAAAGTAAAATCATGTTTATGGAGGTTTTAAATGTTGTACAATGGATTTACATGCCGTTACACGCGGTTGTCGTCCAGATCAGGGCCAGGTGCAAAATGGTCATCCGGACCGCTCGTAGCCGGATCAGTATGGTGTTTTTTCGGCGCGTGGCCAACATTACCACCTGCAGTAGCAATAAACATATCTACTACCCGTGGAACATAAATGTCAACCAACTGGCCCACAAAGCGCAGGAATCCCAGCGTGCCCATCACACCTGATTTGACGCGCCGCTCCTGAGATTCACCGTAATGTCTCTCATCCTCTTCCTGCATTCTTTTGAAGTTGTTCATACGCTTTCTTTAAATAGTTCACGCTTTACTCGCTGAGCTTTTTCTTTGGCCCTCATGATTTTCATCTTGATGGCACTTTCTGAATTGTCCAGAATTTCGGCAATGTCGCGGATCGAAAGATCGTCCTGATACTTCATCAGCAACACTGCTCTGTCGCCTGCAGGAAGGTGATCCAACACCGTGCGCAATTGCAGCACTTCCATTTCCAGCAGGGCTTCATCAGGCACCTCATCGGCGCGATCCGGCGCTTTTTCAATTTCGGCAGTGAAGAGAGCTACCTGTTTTTTCTTACGCCGGATAAAGTCAATACAGTAGTTGTAGGTGATGGAGTAAATCCACGTAGAAAATTTTGCTTTCTCCCCAAAAGAGGAGAGGTTGAGGAAAATTTTCGTAAAAATCTCCTGGGTCGCGTCCTGAGCAAGCGCTTCATCGCGAAGCATCGAAATGCACTTGCTGTATATTTTAGCGGCATATCGGCTGTACAATAGACTAAAACACATCGAGGCCTGCGTTTCGAGGTAACTGTGAATGACCTCGGAATCTTTCATCTGTTTATTGCAATGCTGTTTCAAAGCGCTCGGGTAGTTGGTTAACTCTCATTGCGAAGGGAGAAGATGCGCTCAGGCGAACCTTTCCCTTATCGGGTCAAAGATAAAATATCTCGACAAATACCTCGAAACAACCATTCATCTGCATTTCTGCTGATGATGCAGGCAATGCCCTTGCGACGCAACAACACTCCGTAAGCCACATGTTTTTTAACATATTTTTTAGAAATCATCCGTTTTACCCCTTCAGGAAGCCTTTGTAGCAAAAATAACGCCGAGGGGCTATCATAAAGCAGAAACCCCATTTCTATAGTTTATCTTTGCAGCACCGGCAGGTTTCGTCCGGCACGCCTATATGGACACCGAAAAAAAACGCATTTATTTCGCTTCAGATTTCCACCTTGGCACCCAGGGACGCCTCAGCAGCGCCGAGCGGGAACGCCAGATTGTACGTTGGCTGAATCAGATTGCCTCCGACGCTGAAGCTTTGTATCTGGTGGGCGATGTTTTTGACTTTTGGTTTGAATACCGCACCGTCATCCCCAAAGGGTATACGCGCCTGCTGGGCAAACTGGCTGAATTGCGAGACCAGGGCCTGCCCATTTATTTCTTTACAGGCAATCACGACATGTGGATTTTTCGGTACTTCGAAGACGAACTGGGCATTCCAACCTACCGGAAACCCATTATCAGGGAGATTCACGGAAAAACCTTTTTCATCGGCCATGGTGATGGGCTGGGCCCGGGCGACTACGGTTACAAATTCATCAAAAAAGTGTTTGCCAACCCGGTTTGCCAGTGGCTTTTTGCACGCTTACACCCAAATTTTGCCATCGGCATGGCCAATTTCTGGTCAGGTCGCAGCCGGGCAGCCAATCCGGAAGCCAGACATTTCCTTGGAGAAAATGACGAATGGCTGCTGCAATACGCCAACCGCAAACTCGATACCGTGCCAGCTGATTTTTTTATTTTTGGCCACCGCCATTTGCCTATTGACTGCCTTTTAAAAAATAAGAAAAGCCGCTACCTTAACCTCGGTGAATGGATGCACTACAATTCCTACGCCGTATTCGACGGAGAAACCCTCCAACTCGAATTTTTCGAAAATGAAAATGGCCAGGTATTTGGACAATAATCCCTTTCTCAATTTTTTTGAACAAAAACAAAACCGCATGCAACGCTCATCCGCCATCGTACTCACCCATGGAATGCTCGACGGGCCAACCGCAAAAACCTGCCATGGTTTGCTCCGCGGTACCGAACGCTTTGCAGTTCGCGCGGTCATTGATTACCGGTTTGCCGGACAAGACGCAGGTATGGTGATGGATGGCCGGCCAAAAGGCATTCCCGTTTATGCCTCGGTTACCGATTACCTCGCCAGTGGACAGGAACGGCCTCAATGGTGTGTGGTAGGCGTAGCTTTGCACGGCGGCATTCTGCCCGACGACTTTCGGGGCGAATTGCGGCACGCTGTCGAAAACGGCATTTCTATCGTGTGCGGCCTGCATACTTTCCTCAGCGAAGATCCCGAGTTCAGCGCCCTGGCGGCAAAACACGGGGTTCAACTCATCGATGTACGCAAGCCGCGCCCCCGCAATGAACTTAAATTCTGGACTGGCGAAATTTTTTCGGTCAAAGCACCACGCATTGCCGTTTTGGGCACCGATTGTGCCCTGGGAAAACGCACAACCTGCCGTTTTTTGATGGAAATGTGCCGCGAAAATGGCATCGCAGCTGAAATGATCTATACCGGCCAAACGGGCTGGATGCAGGGGTACAAGCATGGTTTCGTTTTTGACACGACCATCAATGATTTTATCAGCGGCGAAATCGAGCGGGCCATCGTGACCTGCGACCGCGAAAGCAACCCCGACCTCATCCTCATCGAAGGGCAATCGGCACTGCGCAACCCCAACGGCCCTTGCGGGAGCGAATTTTTGCTATCGGGCGATGTCAAAGGTGTTGTTTTACAGCATGCTCCCGGTCGCCTGTGCTACGACGATACCAACATCCCTATTCCCTCCGTTGCCAGTGAGGTGGCTCTGATTGCCGTGTACGGCGCAAAAGTTCTGGCAGTTACCCTAAACGAAGAAAATCTGGACGATGAAACTGCCGAAATGCACCGGCAGTCGTTGCAAGCAGAGTTGGGCATTCCGGTAGTGCGGCCCTTGACAGAAGGGGTTGGAGCCCTATTGCCGGTGATTATGAAATATCTGGAGGAGAAAGCTTAACCTCCCTCCTGTTTCTTCCTCAATTTCAGGGCATTCATCCCTTGAAATTGGCGTTTGAGTCAGCTCCAATTTGCTCTCCGGTAGCTTTGTCCAATAACTTTGGGTCATTATTTAACAACAATCACCCATAAGTTATGACAAAGTATATTAGCACTTTAGGTCTCATTCTGGTATTGTTTGCCGGAATTTTGCCGACGCTTTCCCAGGCACAACCAACCCTTGCGCCAAGCGTAATGCAACACAGAAACGACTTCCCGAATGCAGTAGCTCACTTGTTGAACGAAGCAGGTTTTGAGGTACAGACACCCAGCGGAAGTCAGCAAATACAGCCCCGGTTCAATGCACTACAGTTGGATTCGACCAAAACTTTTTACGGCTACGACCTGAACTTTCCAGGCGACAGTACCCCGCTTTTCAGAACCGTGTACACGTATCCGGAAGCGAATACGAAAGTAGAAACAAACTATCAGTGGGACTTTACCGAGTGGCTGCCGCTGAACCGCAGCACCCTGACTTACGATAACCTGAACCGACTGGTAGATGTTCTGGCTTTGGCCTACGATCCGGCTGCCGGGACGTTTATTCCCGAATCAAAACTGAAAACCCATTTCCACGGCAATTCTTCAGTACTTATTGATTCGTTTGAGGTTTCGCAATGGAGTCCGGATTTGATGGATTGGGTTGTGCAAATTGCCACGCAAAACGTTTTCGACAGCAACAACCGCATTCTGGAAAGCTACTCTACCCTGGGTTTCCTTGGTACACCCATTGTGTTCAAAGACGTATATCTGTATGACAGCAATGGCAATAATTACCTGATCGAAAGCTCCGGCATCTTTGAAGGAGAAGAAACGACAACGGGCAAAACGGAAAATACATTTTTCAATAACCAGCTCATCGCCTCTAATGTGTTTACTTCTGATGGCGTGGATTTCTTTCCTGACAGCCGGGTTACTTTTCTGTATGCCCCCTTTGGCATGCTTGCCAGGCACAGCACCCTCGGATGGAATGTGGAAATTGAAAACTGGCAGCTCGTGCAGACGACAGACTATAATTACGACGAAGAACAACGCATCACAGAAAAATTCATAACCTTTTATGAGAATGGCATTGCTGCCGATGCAGAACGCCCTACTTATGAGTATCTGGAAGGGGAAAACCTCGCTCTGGAGACCATATACCTCTACGATGCAATGAGTGAAACCTGGTCGTTGGACAGCAAAAAGTACTACTACTACGGCGTACTGACCAATGTGCCCCACGAACCAACCCCCATTCTTGCCCTGTCTGTGGCACCAAACCCAACTACTGGGTTGGTCAAAATCATCCTCGAAGAGGAGTTGGCAGTGCAGTTATTCGACGCAACAGGAAAACTCGTCACAGCACAGTTGCTACAGCCTGGTCAGTTGCTTGACATCAGCTCCCTCCCGGCCGGAGTGTACCAGCTTGTCGCTCAAAATGAAATGAACTACTACGGTAGCCGAATCGTAAAACTATAGGATGCCATGATGCTGAACCATGCCATTTTTCGAACCTTAAGCCTTACTTTGTTGTGCTTTCCGGCTATTACTGCTGGTTATGCACAACAATGGGAGCGCGTGGAAGCCCTGCCCGCCAACGAGTTTACCGCACTGTTTTCATCTGGTAATGTACTCATAGCAGCGGGCGTCAACCGGGTGCATTTTTCCTACGACGGCGGAGAAACCTGGTCAGACAGCAATCCCGTTTTTGCAGCTCCAGGTTTCATTACTTCACTTCAATACGCCAACGGGCGTCTTTATGTGGGCGATATTGACCATGGGGTTGCCAGTACTTCCGATAACGGCCAACACTGGCAATCAGAAAATACGGGCCTGAACGGGCTTGGCGCATTCAACATAACCAGTCTGGCTGTCAGGGAAGATTTTTTATACGCAGGGACTTCCGGTTCCGGCGTTTTTGTAAAAAATTTGATTGCCAACAGTCCCTGGGTAAGTTATAATGCCGGGATGCCCTGGTCCAATATCTTTAGTTTAAACGAGTTGGACGGCAAACTTTATGCAGGTGCCGGAGGAAGCTCTACCTTTGCGGTGCAAGCCCCTCCCGGAAATGCATGGATAGAAAAGCCTTTTTCAAATTTTTCAGGTGAACTGGATGCGTTTCTGGACATTACCAGGCAAGACAACATCGTATTGGGAGCTGGTTCTTCAGGGTTATTCCGAAGTACCGACGGGGGGGAAAGCTGGACCTATTACAATCCGGGAACCGGGTTTCTTGAATACGCCCGACTGGTAGTTGCGGGTAATCAGGTTATTGCCAGCCTGACCAAAACCTCCGGTCAAAGTTTTCTACAGGCAACTGAAGATCAGGGATTGAGCTGGCACAATTTCGACCCCGAATTCCCTCCCGGATCCATTGCCTACGACCTGATCCTTTGTAATAACCAGTTGTTTTCTGCACGCAGCAACGGTCTTTGGCGACTGGTTTTGCCAACAAATACCCAGGAACGGGGCGCACCGAATGCTTTTTTAGGGCAGAATTTTCCAAATCCGGCATCCGTTGCCACCACCATACCGGTAACGTTACTGAACAGCGATCATGTATCATTAATGGTAATTGATGCAACGGGCTTGATTGTCAGGCAGCTATATCACGGAAAGCAGGCGGCTGGTTCGTATGAAATATCCTTCGATGTCACTAACTTGGCAGCAGGATTTTACACGTATCGGTTGGTGACAGCCTCCGGCACCGTAGCCCGGCGCATGGTGATTGGACGGTAAACAATGCATAATTTGATGGCCATGCACACGATCATTATTGAAGATGAAAACCTGACCGCCCGCCGCCTGGAAGGGATGTTGGCAAAATACGACGAGACCATTCAGGTTTTGGCCATACTGCCTTCGGTTACGGAGGCAGTACAGTGGCTGCGCAAACACGATGCCCCGGACCTTGTCTTCATGGACATCCACCTGGAAGACGACCTTTGCTTCAAGATTTTCGAACAGGTTCCGCTCACTTCGCCCGTCATCTTCACTACAGCCTACGACGACTATATGATCAAAGCGTTCAAAGTCAACAGCATTGATTATTTACTTAAACCCGTAAACGCAGTAGAACTTGCCACTGCGCTTGAAAAATACAAAGCGCTGAAAGCACAGTTTTCCAAACCGGATCTGGATACCCTGCTGCAATCGCTTGGCCACCGAACACCTGAGTACAAAACGCGATTCATGATTACCATAGGTACCAAAATCCGCAGCATCGAAGTGAGCGAAATTGCTTATTTTTATTCAGCAGACAAACTTACCTTTCTGGTCACAAAAGAGGGGCAAAACCTGCCCATAGATTTTAGTTTAGACAAACTGGCTACGCTACTTGACCCGAAAGACTTCTTTCGGGTCAGCCGCCAGTTTTTGGTTAGCTTCCAATCCATCCATGCCGTGCATGCCCATTTTAAAGGCAAACTCAACCTCGACCTGGTTCCAAAAACCAAGCTGGAGGCCTTTGTCAGCGGCGATCGTATGTCGGAATTCAAAGACTGGCTGGGACGTTAAAAATCCATCCTCAGTCTCAGGTTGATGCGCCGCGAGGTCAGATAGTTCGGAATGGCGTATTGCTGATTGAATACGGTTTTGATCCAGGTATTGCCGGCCTGGTTTTGCACTTGCATGAGGTTAAAAACTTCGAGGCTCAGCCAGGCATTCCGGGTGAACCGCAGCGGATGGTGTGGTTTTGCTGCACGGCGCGATTCATCCCAAAGGGCCAGCGAAAAACCAATATCCACGCGGTGATAAGGCGAAAAACGGTAGGTATTGCGGTAAACGCGGTTGCCTCCCTGTAAGCCAAAAGGCAGGCCGGTTCCCACCGTAAAATTCATGTGCATTTTGAAGTTTTTGTTTTTGCGCAGGTAATCCTGGAAAAACATGGACAGCGTCATGGCCTGGTCGGTTGGGCGCGGCACATCTTTTACGGGCGTTGCCTCAGTCTGGCCGATTTCGCGCTGCAGGTGCTGAATGCCTGTTATTTTTTCGCGGGCACGCAAAAACGACAGGTTGATCCACGATTCTGCATCGGGCACGAATTCGCCGTTTAGTCGGATGTCCAACCCCGTGACATACCCTGTGGCGTCATTCTGACCGGAATACCGAATGCGTACGTTTTCAACATCATACGACACCAAATCCCAGAGTTGCTTGTAATAAGCTTCCGTGATGAGGCGGAATTTTTTGGGATTGCGCTTCCCAAGATAAAAATCGTAGGTCATGCCCCCAACGATGTGCACTGATTTTTGCGACAACAGGTTGGTATTGACAACGCCGTCTGCTCCCCGCATTTCGCGGTAAAATGGAGGCTGATAATACAATCCCGCGGCTAAGCGGTAAGAAATGTCTTTTTCTGTTTTTAATGGTTTGTAAAGCAATTGCGCGCGCGGGGAAATGATGAATTCCTGATTCAGATCCCAATATGCAGCACGAATGCCCGCAGAGACGCGCCACTCGGCCACATCGTCTTTTCGCCAGGTGTAGGTATCCTGAAAATAGGCGGTCAGGCGGTTGGAAGACAGCGTATTGCGCGTTTTCAGCACATTGTACAACAGCACCGAATTGGTATCGTAAGGCAGAGAATAACCCGCCGAATCGAGGCGCTCCCATTCGTTGATGCGGTCGTTGATGTTTTCCGACTGGAATTTTGCGCTCCACTGCAAGAAGTGGCTGCTCGTAACCGACAGATCTTTGTTGTCCTGTTGCAACTCAATACCGCCTTTGTGCTCGAAGTTTACAATATCAATGTCTAAGGAGTTGCGTACGTATTGGTGCTGGGTGCCGGTGCCGAGTTCGGCCAGCACTTCTCCAAAATTATCGCTGCCGATATTCGATTCGATCTGGCGCAGGCTATAGCGGCCAATGATGTCGATGCGCTCGTTTTCATCGCTGCGGAAAGCAGAGGCCAAAAACTTGAGAAAAAACGGATTGTGGTCGCGATCGGGCAGATAAGTCAGCGACAAGCCGCCCATGCTGGTCGTGAAGTCATCTACTTCCTGGCCTTCGAACACGCTGAACAATTGCAGCGCAAAGTTGATCAGCCCCAGTGCGGTATTGCGCTCGGTAGGAGAGAAGCGGTACACACTGCGGTTGTAATTGCCCATCAGACCAATCTGCCAGTCGCGGTTCAGGTCGTAGGTCAGGTACCCTTGAATGTCGGAAAAATTGGGTACATATTCGCCCGAAACGTCAAGGGTGCCGAGCAGGTAACGCGTGGTTTTATAGCGGGCACCGACGAGGTAGCGCAGGCGGCGGTAGTCGTCTTTTCCGGTTTTAAAACTGCCTTCGATATGGGTAGAGCCGCCCAAAAAACTCCCCGAAACGGAAGCCCGCAGGCTGTCAGGGCGTTTGTATTTGATGTCGAGCACCGAGGAGAGTTTATCGCCGTGGCGCGCCTCAAAACCGCCCGATGAAAAGGAAAGGTCGCGGATGAGATCCACGTTGGCAAAGGTAAGCCCTTCCTGCTGTCCGGCGCGGATCAGCTGCGGACGGTAGATTTCAAAATCGTTGACGTAAACTAAATTTTCATCATAATTGCCGCCGCGTACATTGTATTGCGAGCTCAGTTCACCGCCCGTGCCGCTGCTGGTGCCAAGCGCCAGGTGGGGCAACATGCTTTCTAAGTTGCCGGTTGTTGTGGGCAGCAACTTGAGCTGGCTCACGTCTTCGCGAACCATTCCGCCTTCTTCAATTTTGCTGCCGCGAACCTCCACTTCGATGTCCGAATCGGAAGGCACCAGCGGCACGTCAATCTGGCGCGAACTGCGCGGGGGCATGGGTTCTAAAGTAGTGGAAATTTCTTTGTACCCGATGCGGGAAATGACCAGTACAACCTCCTGATTGGCAGGAACTTCAATGCGGTAGCGGCCATTTGCCGCCGTTTCCGTAGCCGTATTGGTGCCTTTGAGGTAAACTGTGGCAAATTCTACCGGCGCGTCAGAAACAGCGTCTTTGACGATGCCGGAGATGACCGCTTTTTCGTTTTGCGCCAGGGCTGGCAGGGCAAAAAGCAGGCTGGCAATAAAAACAACCACAGAAAAAGACCGCATAGCGAAGGTTGAGATCATGTTCATGAACTATCTTGGTTTCAAAACTTCCCGAAGGTAGCGGGTTTTGCAGGTTTGGCCAAGTTTGGAGAAAATAATTGGGAAAAATGGTTGGAGGGCGACAGGACGGGAAGCTTTACCACCCAAACACAATGCCCTTAAATAAGTTTAAAACCTGACAAACGCCAAAATTTAGTTTTTTGTAACAATAAAATTTCCTTATATTTATCCCAATACTACCCTTTTAGACAAACCGATTTTTTCATTCTTAAAATAGGTTATCTTATGAGAACATTAGTACATATCATGTTCAGACAAAAACAATATTAGGCAGCCTGCACGCCCTGCCTTCTTTAATGCTCCAGGTCGAGCTCATCCCCGGCATCATCCGGCATAAGTTGGAGCAGGTTTATCCCAACTCGGCAAAAACCTCCATTTCTTTCCAGGTAGAACTGGGCGAAGCCGCTACCGTAAGTGCCCAGGTATTCGATCAGTTCGGAAACTACCTGACGACTTCGGGCAGCTACGGCACGGGCGAGCACACGATTGTATTTAACAATACAAGCTCCCTTCAACAAGGAACACTCTCTTATGTGATTACTGCCGGAAGCGAAACTTTTACCGGTAACATCATCAAGCTTCAGTAATTTTTCAATGGGAGCAGTTGGCAATTAGCCGCCAACTGCTCCTGCCATCTCAAAAACTTAGTACCATGAAACATATCTATATCCTGCTCATTGCTATCTTTCATTATCTCCCACTTTCAGCCCAACATGTTTTTCCCACAGCAGCCGACCAGCCGGTCTGGCATCTAACCACCCAGGGCATGAATGGCAACGGCCAGGCAACAACCTACATTGCCCGCGACACCCAGGCTTGCGGCCATACCTGGAATGTAGCCCAACAGTATTTTACCACAGCAAACGGACAAAATTCCAACACCTGGATCATTGGTTACTATCGGGAGGAAG
>JABWAJ010000733.1 GCA_013361075.1 Saprospiraceae bacterium
GAACCAGTTGCAGCAATTGGCAACGTCTTAATCAGCTTGGCGACTTGTATGATTTGTCTAATTTTGGGAATGAAGCTGGCTGCACGGGTCTGAAATACCGGTACATCCCGCTCCTCCCGATTTTTTTACGGATATTTGCCCTAACAATTTGATTGTATGAAATTTACACACGAAATACTCGACCGGCTCGATTTGCTTGAAGCCAAATACACCGCCATGGGCCAGGACATGTTGTCTTATTTGGATGGCTTGTTGCACGCCGATTACCTGACTTATTGGGATTATGTCCACTTAGATACCCTGCTCAGCCTGCAAAACCCGCGGACACCATTGCCCGACGAGCGCATTTTTATCATTTATCACCAGATTACTGAATTGTATTTCAAGCTCATTATCCAGGCCATCGAGCAGTATATTTATGCCGAAAAACAGGAGCTTGGCTTTTTCAAACGCCAGTTGCAACGCGTCAACCGTTACTTCGAACATCTGATTGACTCTTTTGATGTAATGGTAGACGGCATGGACAAAGAAGAATTTTTGCAATTCAGGATGAGCTTGCTGCCAGCCAGTGGGTTTCAATCGGGCCAATACCGGAAAATTGAAATTCTTAGTGCCGATCTTTATAATCTGGCCCATTTTTCTCAAAAAAAGACCTTATCCCCCGATGCGGCCATTGAATCGTTGTATGCGAGCCTTTACTGGAAATGGGGAGCAACCGAGCTGGCCTCAGGAAAAAAAACACTGACCCTTAAACAGTTTGAACAAAAATATGCAGCGGAGTTCATCGAACTGGCTTATACTGTTAAAACATGCAATATCTGGCAGGTTTACCTCAAATTTGACGAAGAAACCCGCAAGGACCCGGAACTGAAAAATCTGATGCGCACTTACGATTTTAATGCCAATATTCGCTGGCCACTGATGCACCTGCGTTCGGCCGTGCGCTATTTAGACAATAAACCCCAAATGATCGCTGCAACCGGAGGTACCAACTGGCAGCAATACCTTCCTCCAAAAGAACAGCGGATTGTCTATTTTCCCGAACTTTGGGATGATGCCGAACTGGAAAACTGGGGTAAGAAGACGCGGATGTGATTTTTAAAAAGTTGGCAAGAAGCAAAGGTCAAGTTTGCAAACGGCAAGCCTTGATTTAGTTGTAAATTTGCCAATTTGCCCCTTGCCAATTTGCACATTTAATTTAGAACAATGAACTACCTGACGCTTGAAAATGTAAGCAAAACATACGGTGAGAAAGTGCTGTTTGACGGCATTTCTCTTCAAATCAGCAAAGGCCAGAAAATAGCCCTCGTAGCCAAAAACGGCACGGGAAAATCTACCCTGCTGCGCGTGATTGCAGGACTGGAATCTCCGGAAGGTGAAAACAGCAAAATTCTGCTGCGGCGCGACGCCAAAATTGGTTATTTGGAACAGGATCCTTTTTTCTTTGATTCGCATACCATTCTGGAAGCTGTCCTCGATTCAGACAACCCCCTTATACAGGCCATCCGTCGCTATGAAGAAGCCCTGTTGTTTTCGGAAAACGAATCGGAAATGCAGGCTGCTTTGGCAAAAATGGACGACCTGAAGGCCTGGGACATGGAAGCCCGGATTAAAGAAGTATTGTCCAAATTTGGCATTACCAAACTGGGCCAGCCCGTGCGAACCCTCAGCGGAGGGCAGCGCAAACGACTGGCTTTAGCCAAACTGATCATTGACGAACCCGAATTCATCATCCTCGATGAACCCACCAACCACC
>JABWAJ010000734.1 GCA_013361075.1 Saprospiraceae bacterium
TCAAGCTGTCTTCTACCAAAAAAAATCTGAATTCAAGGCTGTTTATTCGGCAGTATTTCCTGGTAGTAATGTGCATTTTGCACACATCCATTTGCGTTGGCGGAATTCCTCCGCAACTCGCACCTTAGCCTTGTTTTTCCACTACAGATTTACTTTAAGAACTCATTCCGGCCACTCTGTTGGCCTGGATGGACCTAAATAATTAAGGCGATTGGATTGTATGTGATTATCCGGGAACCGTTTTCAAGTGCATACTTAAATCGGTTTTTGGGATGGCCTCTCTCCCGTGCAAACGCGAGGGGGGCTTTTTTATTTGCAAATAATGTGGATTTCTTGTACGAATGAATGCCGTATATTTTGTCAGGGTGACCGATTCGCGTACCTTGCGGGTCAATTCTTTCATACATAAATCGTTCAAATGATTATCGAAAAGAACACGGTGGTGACCTTGCACTATCGCCTTCAGGAAGATGACGCTTCCGGCGCATTGGTTGAAGAAACTTATGGCAGCGACCCGCTGGTATTTTTGTTTGGCGTGGGCCAGATGCTCCCTGAATTCGAAAGCCAAATCGAAGGCAAAAAAGAAGGAGATTCGTTGTCTTTTGGCATCAAAAGCGAGGATGCATATGGGGAGGAAGACCCGGATGCTTTAGTAAAATTGCCCTTGGATACCTTTATGATCGATGGCCGTCTGGCGGAAGAAATGCTCGTTGTGGGCAATCCTATTCCAATGTCGGATCAATATGGCAATCAGTTGGTGGGTATTGTCATGGAAGTCGGAGAAGACGGCGTCCTGATTGATTTTAACCACCCAATGGCCGGACAGGACCTGTTTTTTTCTGTGACCATAGAAACGGTACGCCAGGCTACCCCGGAGGAAATTTCGCACGGCCACGTTCACGGTCCGGGTGGCCACGATCACGGCGACGGCCATCACGACCACGACCACTAATTCTTCAGGCTATCATTTTTTTTTGGACAGGAGCCAGCCAGGTTGAGACGATGCAGGCTCCTGTCCAGCAATAGGTTTTGCATGAGCACCATGTGCTTTTACGGCAGGGTTTGGTTATAAGCCGACAAGCCAAGCCACTCTCCCAGATGTTCCAAAATCACTGAAACAGCGCTTTCCAGCGTTTCGCCAAAAGCAAAAATTCCCTCTTCATGCCCTTCCATGACAAAAATACGCAACTCCGGAAGTGCGGTTTCCTGCAATAAAGCAACAATGGATGCTGCCATTTCTGGGGTTCCGTAAGTGGCCGACCGGTCTGTCGTTGGAACCCGGTGCAGCAGTTTTTTCCAAAGATTCAGGTGGTGGATGTGGATAACGCCATTGATTTCAGGGCATTCCCGATAGATAACGGCGTGGCTCATCGATTCGGAAGAAGCAATGACGGGCCCTTTGCAATAAAGCTTGTTTTGAGCCGGATCTGCCCGTTGTACAAGAGCATAATGCGCCCCCGTTAGTTTAGGAATACCCCCGGTAGCGGTGCCGCTGATGATGAACTGACCTGCTGCGTCCAGTCGCTGGCTGATGTTCCCAAAGCCAATACCACTTTCATAGGCACCAATCAATCCAAGTTTGTATATTACAGAACGCCAATGATTTAAGTTGGAAATTTTGGATTCCGGAAAGGGCGGCGTTTCTGTCCAAATCGCCTGAAATTTCAGATAACCTTCGTCTCTGGGAGGCATTGTTGATAGATTGAATAGATTGGAATGGTTAAACGCTCCCGTTGCGAAGGGCAAGTGCAGGAAA
>JABWAJ010000149.1 GCA_013361075.1 Saprospiraceae bacterium
GCAGTTTGTCAGCATAATAGGAAGCTATCCCGACTTGTTCCCATTGGGCATGGAGAGAAAGGATGGCTGCAAAAAAGAAAATACTCAGCGAAATTGATTTTTTTAACATGGTTGGTGGTTTTGTATTCCTGCAATTCATATCACGAATACACAAGGTATTTTATTTTATTTTTCTATGCAACATTTTGCACCCTGCATCCGCAATGTTTTGCAAATTTTATACGGTTTGGGCTACTTTTTGTTGCCTTTTTGCCCCAAACAGGTCTTTGGTTCCTGTTACAATTTTCAAAAAATGTGTTGAGGTCAGGTATAAAAATGACTTATAAAAGTTGCATAAACCAATTTTACGCTATAAAAAGGACAACCTTCTCTTTTTAAAATTTAACTTTTGTGTTAAATAAACCTGATTTTATAGTGTCACATATTTTGAAAAAAATGAAAGATAAATTCAATGTTTCCTGTTTTTTTTGCTGTGTAAACGTTGAAACTCACAAAAAACAACCTTTGTGTCACTCAATTCAACGGCATCTTTATGTTAGTATTTCATCAACAGGGAATTAATGAGTTAGTGTTTGTTCATAGTTTTTGTTTTATTTAGACCCCTTGAATGGCTTCAAGGGGTTTTTTTTTAACTTGCAATCGCATTTCACTACTCAATTCAAAAGACGGCCATGCTGCTTGAAATACATCACCTCAGACAAGATTATACGGCAGGAACACTCGATGCGCAGACGGTTGATCCCGATCCGCTCCGGCAATTTGAGGCCTGGTTTAAGGACGCTTTGCAGGCCGGCGAACCAGAGCCAAATGCCATGACCTTAGCTACGGCAACACTTGATGGAAAGCCTTCTGCCAGGATCGTTTTACTGAAGGGACTGGACCCCGGAGGATTTGTATTTTATACCAATTATGATAGCCGCAAAGGCAGGGAACTGGAAGCAAATGCGCATGCAGCGCTGGTTTTTATGTGGATGACGATGCAACGGCAAGTACGCGTGGAAGGAATTGTGGAAAAAGTACTGCCGGAAGTTTCAACCCAATATTTCCAAAGCAGGCCCAAAGACAGCCAGATTGGAGCATGGGCTTCTACGCAGAGCGCGGTCATCAGTGACCGTTCTATTCTGGAGGCTAAGGTCGCCGCCTTAGAAACGCAATACGCCGAGTCCGACTATTTACCGCGACCTGAACAGTGGGGGGGCTATCTGCTTCGGCCAACCTGCATTGAATTCTGGCAGGGAAGAAGCAGCAGATTACACGATCGGGTGCAATATTTATCAGACAACGCAGGGGGGTGGGTCATTCAGCGATTGGCCCCTTAAAGGGGAGTACCGTGCAAACATGAGGCCCCCAGAATTCTGGAAGCCTCATGCTGTTTTAGCTAAACCTGCTGTCATCCTTGCCGAGGGAATGCTTGCGGAACTGCATTATTTGAATAGGTTATCGTATTGCCCGTCTGCACTTCTGGGGGCTTCCCGGGTTGCTTTTTGATCGAGTTGTTTGAGTTCCAGTTCATCGTGTGCTCTGGTTTTGCCGGGCGAACCTTCCATCAGCATCAGGGTGCTTTTCTTTTCCCATTCTTCCAGCATTTGCAGGCCTTGCTCTTCAAACACACCGTTTTGCAGGTCCACCGAATTCATAAAACCGGACGACATTTCCATGAAGCGCTCCATTTCGCCGACCTTACCGGCTACATCTTCTGCAATGGCTTCCATTGCCGCATCGAACATGGCACGTTTGTCGGGATCGCCGGACATAACACTCATCGCAGATTTCATGGCAGAATGCGAGGCACGGATGGCTTTGCGCTCTTCTTCTTTCAACTCAACCTGGTCTTTGGTGTCCTGAAGCAGAATTTCGGAATTGTCGTGCATTTTTACCAGAATCCGGTACAGGATTTCCATGCGGTTCACCAAAACCCGGTACTTTTCATTGCTTTCCTGAAGGCGGGCTGCTTTGCGTGAAGAGAGGACTAATTGTTGGTCTTTTCCACCTGCTTTAGCTGCGGCAGCGAGTTTCAGGTTTTGCTCGATTTCTTTGCTGTTGCTTTCCATCAACCCCTGCAACTGCCGCATCTGGCCGCGCAACAAACCTATTTGTTTGCGCATTTTGACTAAATTGTCCTGAAGGTCTTCTACATAGCTTTTCAAAATGCCAATGGGGTCAATATTCACAAATACCCCGGTGATCCAGCGCATGATGCTTTTGTAGCCATACCAGACCAAATTCCGCATTTTGGGATCGAGCACCATGTAAAGAATGGCACCGATAGCCACCAGCATCAAACTCAGGTAGAGGACGTTTTGAGCAAGCGTGAGCAAAAAAGGCATAAAGGTATACAGCAAAAAGCCACCACCTGCAACCAACGCAGCCAGGAAAATAGCACCAGTTACCCCTTCAGGACGTTTCCAGAAAGACTTACCCGAAGGATTGTTAAACGTGTCACTTGCCATGGTTAAAGGTATTGTTTGATGTTACTCATATCTTTGTCAATATCGCCGAGAATCCCCTTTAAGGTCGTCTCAAAAAGCTCACGGGTAGTATCTATTTTTTCTCTGGCAGCGCGTATGTCTTCATCAGCTCTGTCTATAATAGACTGATTTTTAACCATCTGGGCTTCCAATTCTTTGATTTTAGCCCGATGCTCTTCGATTTGAACCTGTAATTTTTTGACTTCCTCCTGTTTGGAGTGTACGCGGTCCTGCACCTGCTTCTGGAGTGCTTTGTCAAACTCCTGTTTCTCCGTATTGAGCACGCCTTTGTAGAAGTCGGCGGTTGTCAGCAGTTTATCTTTGGTGAGACCCATTGTGGCCGCTGTGGCAAACGCGGATTTGAAAGCAGTTGCTTCATCCATGTTCATTTTAGCCAATGCAGTCAGCGATTGTTTGTATTCTAAATAATCAAAGCCGGGCTGGTTGTTTCGTTCCAGGGCTTTGGTCAGAAAATCAACACTTTTTTCGTCCAATCCATAGCTTTGGAAAAGAGATTTCAGATCTTGTTGCATGATAGAATGCGCTTTTTGTGCGGCGCAAAATAAGGAAAATGTCGGCGGATTTTATAAAAAATCGATACCTGTTCAACTTTCAACGATGAGCAACCAATTGACGGCTTACGGGGCCACCCGTTTCTCTACATGCAAATTGCCAAAAGTAATCCGGATGCTTACGTTGGGATAATACTCCCGATTGGGGCTGAAGGTGATTTTGCGCTCGCCGGTATCCGATTCTAACCAACGGGCATTAAGGCGTGAAGGAAGTTTAACTTCGCTGCCCCGGGCGTTCAGCGAATACCCTACAAACTGAGGGTTGGGGTGGTAAAACCAAACCTCAGATTTTTCGGCGTCTAAGCGAAGATCGGCTAAGTCTTCGTTGGCAAAAAGCCGGATGGTGCCATATTGTGCCTGGATATTAAAGCGGCCGCTGATGTTTTGCAGGGTCAAATCGGAGCGTCTCGACTGGATATTGAACCACCCGTCGAGGTCCTGACCGATCAGATCGCCAAACCGGGTTTTGATTTCAACGGCCCCTTTCAGGTTTTCAAGGCCAAGGCGGCTGAATTCACTGTTCACCCGCAAACGGTTGGTGAGGCTGCTGATGTTGGCGGCGCCAAAAACGTTTTTCAGGTATACGGGGCATTCCGCAGGAAGGGTAATGGTGTATTTGACCGAAAGGTAAGCTTCCGGTTCACTTTTTTCCTTTCCTTCTGCTGAAGAAAGGTAATTGCGGAGGTATATTTTGTTTTTGACCCGCTGGGCTAAGTGCTTCATCAGTTCAAGGTCTCTTTCTGCAACAGCCTTTTCGGGATGTTTGGCAATCAGCTCGATGACCACCTGAATTTCCTTTTTTTCCCAGGTCTGGATGTTTACTTCTGCTTTTTCACCTTCTATATTGACTTCGTAACCCTCCTTAAACTGAAAAGTCTTTTCAATTTTTTTGGTAATGACCTGCACCTTGATTGTTTGGGCAATCATAGGGACAGTAGCACAGGTCAGGAACAGTGAAAAAAGCAAAAGGGCAAATGAATATCTCATATTTCAGCAGCCATTTGTTTGACGATTTTAGAGCGTTCGCGCTCAATTTTGCTCAGGCGTCGGATCATTTCAGCGTCTTTGCCGTACTGGGTCATGTTATTGGTCAGTACGGCTTTGGCCTCGTTCAGTTCTTCCAGTTCGGTTTTCAGGGCGCTCAGATTTTCATTGGCAGGCAATTTTTCTATCATGGAAACCACCATCGCAATGTCGGCTTCATCTTCGTCCCAGTCGCCTTCAAACCCGGTCACATCCAGCATTTCAGTGCTGTGCAAGACCATCTGGGTGCCGTTGCTTTCGCTGAGGTAAAGCCAGGCACCTACACTAAGTAGGACGCCGAAAATGGAAGCGGCAACGGCAAAGCCGGGCCTTTGCCACAACTTTCGCAACCTGGGCTTTTGCGCCAGCTCATTGCTGATGTTTTCCCATACTAACGGCGGGGGCGAATACAGCGGGAGTTGGTGCGTGGCCATGCGCAGGTGTTTGTCCTGCGTTTCCTGCTCCAGATGGGCTTCAATGGCGGTCCAAAGCTCCTGTTCAGGCGTATAGCCCGGCAGTTCCCTGATGGCGCGCTCGAGTGTATTCCTGTTGAGTTCTCTGTATTCCATTGTTTTTATATGTTGATTGTCGTTGTTTGTTGATCGTTGATCGTTGTTTGTTGTTCGTTGTTTGTTGATCGTTGTTCGTTGGCGTCAGGATTGATTGAAATGAGTATTTACAACCTTGTTTTTTGTGAGCTGCTTATCGTTTATTTTCGCATGATCGTTCCCCCAACGAACAACACTCAACAAATAACGATCAACCAATTTACACATCCAGCAACTCTGTAATCTTCTCCCGCAGCCGCTTTTTGGCATAAAACAATTGCGACTTGGACGTTCCCACCGAAATACCCAGGCTGTCAGCTGCTTCCTTGTGCGAATAACCTTCCACTTCGATCAGTACAAAAATAGCGCGGTAACCGGCAGGCAGCGACTGGATGGCTTTTTCCAGATATTCCACATCTAAGTGATTGCCCCAGTCAATGAGGTTGCCGGTAGTATTTTGATCTAACGCTTCTGAAACAGGCTCGCGGCGGATTTTACTCAGCGCTGTCCGCACCACAATGGTTTTGATCCAGGCGCCTAAAGTTGACTCGCGCCGAAACTGTCCCAGACTTTTGAACACCTTGATGAAAGCCTCCTGAAGCACATCCTGCGCCAGTTCGAAGTCATTGGTTACCCGGTAAGCCAGGGTATACATGGCACTGCTGTAGCGGTCGTACAGGATCTTTTGCGCCAGCCGGTTTTCCGACAGGCAGGCTTCGATGAGTTCAATTTCGGTCATGCGCACAGTATAAGGCATCGGCTGGAGTCTGCTGCGTTTTCTCAAAGAAGCGTTCCGGGGGGGAAAAGGTTGTATGAGGCGGAAATGTTTTTTTTCAAAAGAAATATTGATGGTGAAAATTATTTTTTAAATGTAGCTTCGGACGGCAATTGACAAAAAAATCACCATGCAAAACGACTTATCTCTGCTCTTCGCGTTTCTCTTAATTGGCCTGGCTCTCGGGGCGGGTATAGCCTGGCTTTACGCCAAATTTCAGTTAATCGGCAAAGCCGTACCCAAAGACGAGCTGCAAAAAAATTACGTCCTGCGCGAAGTGCACGACAAACTTCAGGAACAGGCCGATTTGCACCGCGACGACCTTATGGAGAAAGAAGCCCAGTTGCGCCAACTCACCGGCGACCTGGCGTCCCGCGATTCAGCTTTGCGCTACGCAGAAGAAAAACTGCAAACCCTGAAAGAAGAAATTGAAGCGCTGCAACTGCGTTCCAGAATCGAATTTGAAAACATCTCCAACCGCCTGCTGGACGAAAAAAGTGTAAAATTTGGCGCTCAGAATCAGCAGCAAATGCAGGAATTGTTGTCGCCCCTGCGCGAACAAATCAAAGTATTTGAAGACAGCATTGAAAAAAAATTCGTGGAGGAAACCAAAGAACGCAGCGCCCTGAAAAAAGAAATCGAACTGCTCCGCGACCTCAACCAGCAACTGAGTCAGGAAGCCGGAAACCTCGCCAATGCCCTGAAAGGCGACTCGAAAACCCAGGGCGACTGGGGTGAATTTCAATTGGAATTGCTCCTCGAAAAAGCCGGCCTGGTGAAGGATTTGCACTACCGCTCCCAGGTTTCTTTCCGCGATGAAGACGGACAAATCAAGCGCCCGGATTTCATCATTTACCTGCCGGAAGGAAAACACCTCATCATTGATTCAAAAGTATCCCTCACGGCCTACGAACGGTTTTTTAATGCAGAAAAACCTGAAAAACAGGAAAAACACCTGCGCGAACATGTGGAAAGCCTGCGCCAGCACATCAATGACCTGAATTCGAAGAATTACCAAAGCCTTTATCAAATCAATACGCCTGATTATCTGTTGCTTTTTGTTCCCATCGAACCGGCTTTTAATGCTGCTGTGCGTCACGATGGGCGGTTATTTACAGAAGCATTGGACAAAAACATCGTCATCGTGACCACCTCTACCTTGCTGGCCACCATGCGCACCATTGCCTACATCTGGAAACAGGAAAAACAAACGCGGAATGTGCTGGAAATTGCCCGGCAGGGCGGACTGCTCTACGACAGGTTCTGTGCGTTCATCGAAGACCTGAAAACAGTGGGCCAGCGCATTGAGGCAGCTCAGGGGGCCTGGCACGACGCCATGAACAAACTCGTCAACGCCAGGCGCCACGGAGATACCCTGGTGGGGCGGGCTGAAAAAATCCGGGAATTGGGAGCGAGGACGTCAAAACAGTTACCGCCGGAACTGCTGGATTCCACGAGGTTGCTGGAATCAGAGCAGGAAGAGCCCTGACCTGAACCGATATGAAAGCGCGCTCAGGTAGTTGTGCCTTTGAAATACATTGATCTCCTCAAAAACAGTTTGGTAAAAAAGTCAAAACCCGGACAAAAGGCAAAATTTAGTTTTTATAACAATAAAATCCCCTTATCTTTAGCACATAGACTACCCTTTGAGATAATAGTGATTTTTTCATATTTAAAAATAGATTATTTTATGAGAACATTATTTAGTAACGTGTACACACACACACACACATGCAAGTACAATGTTAAGAAACTTGCCGGTCCGCTCTTCTTTTTCGCTCTTTTTTCGCCTTTTTTGCTGTTGAGCCAACCCGTTGTGAATGGCCCCGGAAATTGTGGTACGCCAGACCAAACTAATTCTGAACTTGATGCCTTTTACCAGCAAATTAATATGGGAACAGCAACTGCCGGAGGAATTATCATTGAGTACGATATTCCCATACACCTTTACCTCATAAATGATGACAACGGGAATCCGCATCCTGATTATCCTACAGATTACATCATTTACAATATGATTGAAAATGTAGAAACGGCGAATACCTTTTATACCAATGTCTTATCTTTTTATATTTGTGAAATCAGCTTCATTAACAGCACTAACTTACAGGAGATCAGTGACATCTCTGACTTGGATGACCTGTATAATTTAGAACATGATGAGAACGCGGTAAATATTTACATGGTTGCAAAAGGTCCCAAATCAGGATATAGTAAACTACCTCATGAAACTCCGTCTAACGCATTGATGCTGACCGGAGTAAGTAACGGAAAAACGCTTGCCCACGAATTAGGGCATTACTTTGGCTTAGTGCACTCAGATATCTTTAGCATTCGGCACTTGCCTGATAACTCTTGTAACCCAGATCCGGTATGGAATGTGAACTGTACTTGTAATCCCTGTACAGGAACGAACTCGGGCGACAGAATTGCGGATACCCCCGTGGATCCGGGGCTTGGTGATTTTATGGGAGCTGGAAATGTTTATGAATTTTGTGATGGACTCCCCGTCCCCTGCATACCAACGAAAAATGGAGCGCCCATAGCTTCCTATTATCCCGACTATCAAAACATGATGGCCTCCTATAGTGCCTACAGAGAGCATTTTTCTCCGGATCAACTTGAGGTTATTTATGCCACCCTAACTACGCACGCCGACCGAACATTTCTTGTTGATAATAATCCTCCCGCTTGCGATAATATTGAACAACCCAACCTTTCTCTTATCGCTACGCATGGTTTTGTCAATAGGGTTGCTCATTCAGAAGACTTTCAATCACTTGTATTCTCTCCTTTAGAGGGGGCAAATATTTTAATGCAAAAAGTATTGACTCCAGTTGTTAATTGTGCTGATGCAACGGATGTTGCTGGCCTTTATGAAGTCGAAGGTTGTACCCCTCAGTTTCTTGAAGATTTGAATTATAAAGTTGGAAGTCCGGGACAAGAACAGCTTGGAGAACCTGCAGTTTTTAATCCTAACAATGGACTGAGTGTTGCAGATTTAATTATAATAAGGCAGCACATTCTTTATATAATGTCCCTCCCATCTCCCTATGGGTTGATTGCAGCAGATGTGAACAATGATGAAAAAATAAGCACGCTCGATATTATCTTAATTATGCGTGTTATCCTTCAAACGGATTTAATATTTTCAGCAGTTCCTCCCTGGCGGTTTCTGCCTGAATATGCACTTGGCAGCCAATTTGACTTTGAGCCATTATTGAATGACAATCCATTTACTGCCGTTTGGCAAGCGCCGGATGGACCCCGTCCTTACAAATCAACATTGGTTCCCCCCGCCAAAAGTTATCTTGATCAATTGAATCTTAATTTGCTTAATCCAGACCTCACTATTCCGCTCAATTGGTCATTCCGGGCCATTAAATCTGGAGATGTGAATTTTAGTGCTGTTACACAGGAAGATCAACTCCCTGGATTTATTGGCAACGGCTATGCTTTTTCCGCCACCTCCCACGCCTGCCTCCAACCTGGGCAAACAGCAACCGTTTTGGTAAAAGCACAAACAACCGAGGACATTGATGCTTACCAATTGGGGCTGGTTTTTGACAAAGACGCCATCGAAGTCATGGGCGTAAACCAGGGCGACATCACTCCATTCAGCTTAGATCAATTTGGGTTCAACCAATTGGCCGATGGTGAAATCCGAACGCTGTGGATAGACGAAAAAGGCGATCCCATCAAATTTGAAAACAATTTGAAAACTTTGTTCAAAATCAACATCAAGGCAATAGAAGCAGTTTGCGACATCGGCAGCGTCATCGAAATAGAAGACAACGTGCTGGCCGGCATTTTTTTAGATACAGAAGAAGCAGTTGTCCCAATGACGCTCAAGCTCGAACTCATCCCCGGCATCATCCGGCACAAATTAGAGCAGGTTTATCCCAACCCGGCAGAAACCTCCATTTCTTTTCAGGTAGAACTGGGCGAAGCGGCTACCGTCAGTGCCCAGGTGTTCGATCAGTTTGGGAATTACCTGACCACTTCGGGCAGCTATGGCACAGGCGAACACGCGATTGTTTTTAACAATACAAGCTCGCTGCAACAGGGAACACTTTCTTATGTGATTACTGCCGGGAGTGAAACCTTTACCGGAAATATCATTAAACTTCAGTAATTTTTTATTGGGAGCAGTTGGCAATTAGGTCAATTGCTCCCACGATCTCAAAAGCTTAGTGCCATGAAACATATCTATATACTTCTTATTGCTTTTATTCATTATTTACCGATTGCCGCACAAACTGTTTTTCCCTCTGCTGCTGACCAGCCAGTATGGCATTTGACCGAGGGTAATCCTTTTGGCAATCCCGGCCAGTTGGCCGTTTTTGTATTGCCCGATGAGGTGTCTTTATGCGGTAAAACCTGGGGAGTAGCTCAGCATTCGTATACTTTGGCAAATGGCCAGTCTTCTGCTCCATCCACCATCGGTTATTACCGACAGGTGGATCAGCGCATTTTTTTCAGGCAAACAAGCGATTGCAATGACCGGGAATACCTGATGTATGATTTCTCATTAGAAACCGGCGATTCGGTTTGGGTAGGCATACCTGGACTCAACTTTTACACCGATTCGGTTTTGGTGCGTGTTTTAAACACCTCAACATTTTGCAGCAATGGTGTTGAACGAAAAACGCTGTGGCTGGCAGGATACGTACCAGATCTCTCTGGTTTTTTTCCGCCAATTGAAGTTTCCTTGCAATGGCTCGAAGGGATCGGCGAAATAGGAATTTTTTCTCAACACCCTTTTTATTCGGGTACCTGTTTTTTGGATAACAATTGTGAAGGAGGGTATCGAATCAAGTGCATGCAAACCCTTTTTGG
>JABWAJ010000150.1 GCA_013361075.1 Saprospiraceae bacterium
CCATGCGGCATGTTGTATTTGGCGTATTTGGCAAAATTGCTAATGCGGTAAAGGCCGGCACCATCATTGTAGCTGTGTGGGCCCCATAGCGCAGGATAGAGGTATTCGGTGCCCGTTTCGTTGAATACCCCTTCACCATTGGGCTGGTGGCAACTTTGGCACAAGTTTTCATAAACCAGCTTACCTTTTGCAGGGTCGGCAGCACGGTCGAGGTAGGGCAAATCTTTCAACCCGGAGCCATGGGCTTTTTCTCCCTTGGGCATATTGCTGCCTAAAAATTCGATATAGGCCCTGATGGCTTGCATTTCCCTGCTGGCAGTGTCTAAGGGCTGGCCGTTCAAGCTGCGTTCAAAACAATCGTTCACCCGCTTGTAAATATCTTCTTTAGTGCCACTCCGTGCTCTGAATTTAGGATAAGTTGAGGCAACCGACCCATAATTATTGCCAAATATGGCCGTGCCTGCCGACAGGTGGCAATTTTGACAATTTAATCCATTGCTGATGGGTTTAACAGATCCTTTCGGGCCGAGGTATTTTGAAGTATGCGCAATTAATTTTTTGCCGTATAACACCTGCCCCCGTTGTTTTTCGTGTTCAATTTTATCCGGATTTGGCGCAATCCAATAATAAGCGTCATTCCCATTGGAAGCAGAATAGGGATTCTTTTTTTGTTCTTTTTCAAAACCGGAAAATGATTTTGAAAATTGACCAAATTTGCCTTCAAATAAAAAAGCCAACGCCAATGAAAGGAAGACAGATAGCAGAATTACAGCTACAGTAGCGCCTAAATTTGCAGCTATGGAAAATAATTCATTTGCGTCTGTTGCATTGTGTTTGTTTTTCATGTCCGGTACGTAAAACCTTTATCAAAATTCCAAAACAACTTGGATTTTCAAAACTTCCACTAAGGTAATTGCGTCCTGACAAAATAAATGTGACATTGATCACACGGCAATAAAAATAGGTCTGAACTTGTTCGGAATTTCATGTCCGACTATGCCTATCTGAAATCAACATTCCACGTCAATCCGGCCTGAAGGGTATGATTTCGTTCGTGCCGGAGGCCATCGGGTTTGATCACGTATTGATTCAAATACCCCACCTGAACATTCACCCGGGGATTAATGCGGTACCCCAAGGCGGCATAAAGGCGGCTTTGGTCCATGATATTTCTGCCGATGCCTTTTCCGAAACCAACAAAAAGCTCTGCATACGCCGCAGCAAAAAAAGTACGGTCTTCCAGTTCACTGCGTCCGATGGGCAGGGTCAGCAGTAGGCGATACCGAAATCGTTGCCGAAAAACGTATTTGCTTTCAGCGGGCTGTTCCAGAAAACGCTGTTCCAGCCGGTAGCGGTGGTTGACATACAAGGGCCCTGACCGGTGCTGGGTAATCCACTGCTGCCAGATGCGGTGCTCGGTAAAAGTCGCAGCAACAGGCTGATTGCCATAAGGATAAGTAACCACCCAGGCATAGCCGGCGGTCAGGGTATTTTTATCATCGGCATAATAATCGGCCCCAACACGCAACAGCGATTGCTGCCAGGTCTCCCCTGCTCCTTCGCGCCGCCACTGGTACTCCGTGTGGATCCCCCAACGGTCACTCAGCCGGTGGTTGCCGAAATACATGTACCAACTATGGAATTGGGACGAAATTTCCTTTTGTGCGAATGCTGGATTCAGGCTTGAAAAGAATGAAAAAACTGCCAGTGTAGCAAAAAATCGAATGTACATGGTAAATTCAGGTTTGTTCATTTTGGGCAATCAATCGGATTACCGCTGCCGGGCCGATATGTTATATCCCTTCCTGAAGAAAAACCCCTGTTCCCTGTAAAAGTTCGATATTTATTCCTGAAAAGTCATCCAAATTAATTGACAAAACCAATTACAAACTTGAAATGCCTCCAGACAGATTATAGAGGTTTTCAAAACCGCGCTCTGCCATCAGGTTGCAGGCTTGTCCGCTACGGGCGCCACTTCGGCAATACACAAAATAGGTTTTGTTTTTGTCGAGTTTGTCAATAGACGCTGAAAAATCAGGATTGTAAATATCAATATTCACAGCCCCTTTTACCTTTCCACTGGCAAATTCCGCAGGAGTTCTCACGTCCAGTAATACAGCATTTTTCGTTTCTTCCAGCATCTTCAAAAATTCATTTGCACGTAAGTCATTGTATTTTTTTGTGCCGGTACCAAACAGTGATTGAAAAAGATTCATGTTCGTTTAATTTGATGTTTAAAAATCTGGTGCAAAGATGGGGGTATTCAAAGGACGTTATCTGTAATGATGATCACATAAGGATCAATGGGGCAATTTTTTCCGAAAATAACCATAAATAGCGCTTGTTGCTATTCAGCATTTTTCCAGCCGGAATAACCACTTTTCAGGTTGTACAATTGCTTAAATCCTTTCGCAGACATGATGTTGCAGGCACCTGCACTCCGGCCACCAACTGCACAATACACTAAGTAAGTTTTGCTTTTGTCCAGTTGCTGGAGCTTTGCTGCAAAATCCGGGCTGTTGTAATCCAGTTCTACCGCGCCCTGAATTTTCCCCCGGGACGTTTCCTGCGGCGTGCGCACGTCCAGAATGACCACATTAGGATCGGCCATCTTATTTTTGAACTCCGCTACCGTCAAATCCTGGTAAGGTGCCTTATTCCGCTGGTTGTCTTGTTGGGAACAGGCCGTAAACAGGCCCAGTGTAACGACTAATGCCGTTAGCATGAATTTTACTCGTGTCATGATTGTTTTTGATTGTTGATTTTAAAAAATAGCATTCATTCCCAGGCCGAGCCAGTTGCCCCGCCGGATGGCCCCTACCCCGCTTTGTGAAAAATACTGGTTCACCGTTGCCCCGTCGCCTGCTGCGCCTGGATCTCCTTCCCTGAAGGTGTAGTGAAGCATCAATTTGAGTCGCTTTTGGTCTAAATAATAATTGATGCCAACTTCGTAAGTCGTTTCATTACCGGAGGAATTTTTCAACACAGCTGCATCGGCTTGCCCTGCGGCATCATGGGCACCTTCAAAGTGCATCATCATCACAATCGGCTCCAAAACAAACCGCCCGACAGGAATATTTACCCCGGCACGAATATGCCCTGTGCTGGTTTTGGAAGTAAAGTTGCGAACTTCCTGTTCGGGTAATTCTTCCCGACCGGAACGCGACATCCACATCCATTCACCGTCAAGGTTGAGCGGCCCATAGTTGAGCAAAAAACCGGGGCCAAAGGTGCTGGACGATTCAAATTGGTCGCTTTTTCCCTGCACTGCTGCATTAAAATCAAGCGACAACCCTTTCCGCTGGTTAAAATAATTGATGTCGTAGCTGATGCTGTATTGTCTTGATTCGGGATCTCCAATCGTCAAAACAGCCCGGCCTGTGATTAATGGCGAAAATTTTTTGCCTGAAGAAGATCCATTCAGCGCAGTGGTTGCCGGCGTAAACACCCCAATATTGTAATTGAAACCGAGGTGATCGCGGTTGATCAGTCCGCCAATATTGATCCCGGCTGCCCGTCCCAACCCCGTGCCCACTAAATGGTTGCGCACATAGCTCTGCGACATGGATTTTTCAAAGGAATTGACCGACCATCCGGAGGTGATGCTTTCCCGCTGTAGTTGCGGGCGAAACCAACCAGCCACGATGTTCAGTGCTTCGCTTTTGAGCAATGCTTTCCATTGAAAAAAAGCATCCCAGATGCCTACCGAGGGGTCGGCTTTGTTGGTTACCCCAATACCGCTGGACAATACGTCGCGGCCAATCTGGTCGTAAAACAGCATCACGGTGTACTGCAATCGCGGATAGGGTTCGCCGCTAAAGGCCAAACGGGCACGCCGCAAAGAGACATTGAACCGGTCGTCTACCCGTTCATAAGCACCTGTTGAGGAATTATAGATCTCGAAATCGGTGGAATAAATGCTCCACAATTGCACCATGCTTTTGATGGTTAACCGGAATCCCTCTTTTTTGGAAAGCCAGCGAGGCTTCCAGGTTGAATTTTCTGGCTGACCAAGGGAATCCGTGGTTTGGGCCGCTGCACTCGCTTCAAGGCCTTCCTGCGCCTCCACCACGGCATTGGGCAAGAACCCAATAAGCACCAATAAAGCCCACCGTTGCCCTAATCCCCTAATGCCGTTCGACCTCATCTGCATGCCTTTTTAAAGCCTGAAAATTGTTCTGTTCCTTTGGGCCCGTGCCTGTATTTTCTTTTGCATTGGTTTGTAACGTGTACAGCTTGAATTCCTTAGCAACCGCATCTTCAACGAAAGCATCCACTGCCTGCTGATTGCTTAAAAAGAAATGGTCTTCACCGATAAATCCGGTCATGTGAGCCCGGGTAAAAGCATCCCTGACCGGGCCAATGAGGCCGGTAAAAAACACGTCTTTCCCGCTGGCCCTGAAAGCCAAAATCCAATCTTTGATGGCTGTCAGCGCACTGCTGTCAACATGGTTGATGCTGTCTGCATTAATGATGAACAGCTTGAGTGCAGGACCTTTTTCAGCGGCAATTGCATCTAATTTTTCTTTAACAAAAGCCAGGTTTGCAAAATAAACAGGCCCGTCTAACCGTACGATGGCGATATCCGGTCGTTGCTCTAAATTGTCAAACCGGGCAATGTTCCGGTAAAAATCAGAATTGGGAACCCGCCCTAAAATCGCAATATGCGGGCGGGTAGAGCGGTAAACCACCATAGCAAGCGACAAAACAACACCTGCTCCGATGCCCGCCTCAATTCCCATGGTAAGGGTCGTCACAAACGTGGCAATCAGCATCCAGAAATCGCTCCGATCCTGGCGCCAAAGGTGTATCGCTTCTTTGTAATCGATCAACCCTGCAACCGCCACCAGTACCACTGCCGCCAGCACAGCATTGGGCAAATAGTAGAACAAAGGCGTCAGAAACAACAGCGTCAGTACGATCAATGCCGCACTGAATATTGAAGCCATGCCGGTTTTTGCGCCGGCCTGGTCATTAACAGCGGTGCGCGAAAAACCACCTGTGACCGGATATGCCTGGACAAAAGCAGCCCCGATATTGGCCAACCCCAAGGCGATTAATTCCTGATTGGAATCGACCTGGTAATCCTTGTGTTTGGCCTGAATGGCTTTTGCTACGGCAAAACTTTCCATAAATCCGACCAGCGCAATCGTCAATGCCGAAACTGACAAAACCGACCATACCCCCGGATCAAATGAAGGCATGGAAAACCCGGGCAATCCGCCAGGAACCGTACCCACTATTTTTATGCCCTGCTCCGTCAAGCCCAATGCCCAAACCGCCAGGATTCCCAAAAAAACGGCAACCAGCGAGGTTGGGATCCCTTTGTGAATCTTTTTTCCGTATTTGATGAGGACCATAGCAGCAATGCCAATCGCAAGCGTCAGCAGGTGGGTTTGCCCGATGTTTTCAACAAGGGCCACAGCCATATCCTGAATGTGTTCGATATTCGGCAGGTTGAGCCGCAACAGATGTTTCAACTGACTAAGGCCAATGATGATGGCGGCTGCGGAAGTGAAGCCACTGATAACCGGGTGCGACAGGAAATTAACCAAAAAACCAAGCCGAAAAACCCCCATGCCAAATTGCAGCAACCCAACCAGCAAAGCCATCGTAATCGCATACACCAAAAACTGCTCCGGTGAAGATGGGCTCAGCGCGCCAATCCCGGCTGCTGTCAGCAACGAAACCATGGCCACCGGCCCTACTGCCAACTGCCGTGATGTTCCAAACAGGGCATACAAAACCAAAGGTATGGTTACGGCATACAATCCGTGAATGGGCGCAAGCCCTGCAAGCATCGCATAAGCCATTCCCTGCGGAATGAGCATAACCCCAACCGTCAGCCCGGCTGAAAGATCTCCCCGCAATTGGCTTTTCCCGTATCCGGGCAACCAGTTCAGGATGGGAAAGTATTTTTTATGCGTCATGCTTTTTAGGTTACCAAAATTAAGCCGCAAACTTGGCCGGTGAAACGGGAAGTTCAAGTTGGCAAGGGACAAGTTGGCAAACTTACAAGGAGTAAATTGACCAGAACTGTTGTTCGGTCATCTTTTGCCCATTTGCCACTTACCCTCTTGCCAACTTCCCCTTAAAACCCCGAAGGCTATGCGACTTCCTTCAAATTCTGGCGGCGCAGGGAATTCGGGCAGACATAATCGGTTGTTTCAAACAATCCGCTGTCTTTCATGGCTTTAAATCCGCCTGCAACATCGATTACCTTTTCAAACCCACGGGCTTTAAGGATAGAGGCCATGATCATGGAACGGTATCCTCCTGCACAGTGGATGAAATACGTTTCATTTTTATCCAGTTCGCCAACAAAGTCATTCAGGTAGTCGAGTGGAAAACTGCCGACATCTGCTGCATGCTCTGCTGCATATTCGCCCGGACGCCGTGCATCCAACACGTGCTCTACACCCAGTTCTGCAATTTTTTCAGCCAATTCAGCAGCGCTGATGGAAGTAATGTGGTCCACCTCCCGGCCTGCATGTTTCCAGGCTTCAAACCCACCATCCAGATAGCCAATTACCTGGTCAAACCCAACGCGCGACAACCGGGTAATGGTTTCTTCTTCCTGGCCTGCCGGCGTAATGAGCAATACGGGTTGAGCTACGTCCATGATGAGGGCACCTACCCATGGGGCAAACTGGCCATCCAAACCAATATTGATCGAATTGGGCACAAATCCTTTGCCAAAGTCCTGCGCAGTGCGTACATCCAGCAGGATGGCACCTGTTGCGTTCGCCGCCTCTTCAAAAGCAGCCGGAGAAAGCGCCTGTGCAGCCCGGTTCATCACCGCATCGAAACTTTCGTAACCCTGCTTGTTCAACTTCACGTTCAGCGGAAAATACTGAGGAGGCGCTGCCAATCCATCTGTTACTTCGTAAATAAACTGTTCTTTGGACATATCGGCCCGCAACGCATAGTTTTGTGCTTTTTGCAAACCAATGGTGGAAGTCGTTTCCTTCGACATGTTTTTGCCGCAGGCTGAACCCGCTCCGTGTGCCGGGTACACTACTACCGAATCCGGCAAAGTCATGATTTTTGTGCGCAGGCTATCGTAAAGGAAGCCCGCCAGGTCGTCCATCGTCAGGTCAGATTTTTGAGCCAGGTCAGGCCGTCCAACATCACCAATGAATAAGGTATCTCCGCTGAACAAAGCGGTTGCTTTGCCCTCTTCGTCCATCAACAGGTAACAGGTACTCTCCATGGTATGGCCCGGAGTATGCAACACCTTGATGCTCAGTTTACCAAGCTTGAAAATTTCGCCATCCTGAGCGGTGTACGACTCGAAACCCGTTTGTGCATTCGGTCCATAAACAATCGGAGCGCCGGTTTTTTTGGATAAATCCAAATGGCCGGAAACAAAATCTGCGTGGAAGTGGGTTTCAAAAACATACTTGATTTTTGCACCGCTTTTGTCGGCGCGATCCAGATAAGGCTGCACTTCCCGAAGCGGGTCAATCACAGCAGCCTCGCCTTCGCTTTCAATGTAATAGGCGCCTTGTGCCAAACACCCCGTATAAATCTGCTCAATTTTATACATGATAAAAATTGTTTGAGTGATAAAAGGAATTCTTCTCAACTGACGCCACAAAGTTGAGGATTCTTCAGGAGGGCGTCTGTGAACAAGATCACATTAGGAAAAAAAAGCTGTTCCGCAATGACAAAAGTCAATGCCAGTCTTTTTTTGAAAAAAAATGAATAGACTTGTAACGGAATTCATCAACTAGCTCTTTGTCCCGGGAAAAGCATTCGGTATGCATAAAAACAGACACAAGGCTATTCAATTCCCTGCTGCATTTAATCCAAAATACAATACTGATGAAACAATACGATTACATCATCATCGGCAGTGGCTTTGGCGGCTCGGTCAGCGCGCTGCGGTTGGCAGAAAAAGGACACAAAGTACTGGTCATTGAAAAAGGAAAATGGTACCGGGCACAGGATTTCCCCAAAACCAACTGGTCGTTTTCCAAATGGCTGTGGTTGCCGGCCCTGCGCTGGTACGGCATCATGAAAATTACCATTTTCCGCGACGTTGGTGTTGTTTCCGGCACAGGGGTCGGGGGCGGTTCGCTCGTGTACGCCAATACCCTGCCCGTGCCCAAACCCGCATTTTTTCACTCCGGAAGCTGGGCCGGACTGGCCGACTGGCAGCAGGAACTGGCACCGTATTACGAAAAAGCATTGCGCATGCTGGGGGCTGCCAAAAACCCTCATTTTTTTGACGGCGAAAAAGCGCTGCAGGAACTTGCCAAAAACATCGGCCAGGAAGATCACCTGGAAGCCACGGATGTCGCCATTTATTTTGGGAAGCCCGGCGAAACCGCCGCCGACCCCTATTTCAACGGCAAAGGCCCCGAACGCGCCGGTTGCACCTTTTGTGGTGCCTGCATGACCGGCTGCCGGCACAACGCCAAAAACACCCTGGATAAAAACTACCTCTACTTAGCCCAACAACTTGGTGCAGAAATCCTTGCCGAGCAGGAAGTTGTGGATGTAAAACCAGTGGGCCGGCCCGATGGATCCGACGGTTACGAAGTGCGCATCCAATCTTCTACCCGCTTCTTCAAACGCAGCCAGGTCCTGCGCACCAAAGGCGTTGTTTTTTCCGGAGGGGTGCTGGGCACCGTCAATTTGCTGCTGAAACTAAAACAAAGCTCCCTTCCCCGGCTCTCCAACATGGTGGGCCGCGATGTACGCACCAACAACGAAAGCCTGATCTGCGTGACGCAGCTCGATCAATCTTCCGACCTCTCCCAGGGCATCGCCATTGGCGCTATTGTGAATACCGATGAACACAGCCACCTCGAATTTTGCCGCTATGGTGCCGGTTCAGGTGCCTGGCGCCTCAGCTTCCTGCCTTTTGTGGAGGGCCCCAATATGCCCATTCGCTTTTTAAGGATGGTCAAAGACGTAGTGCTGCACCCGGGGGTGTACTGGAAATACCTGCGCGTGAAAGACTGGGCTAAAAGTTCGGTGGTGATGCTGTTTATGCAAACTTTGGACAGCACAGTCACTTTTACGCGGACGCGCCGGGGGGGGATGCGCACCGCCGTGGTTGGTGAGAATAAGCCCACTGCCTTCATTCCGCGCGCCATCGAGCTGGCCCGGAAATTTGAAACGCAAATCCGCGGCAAAGCCATGGCGTTTGGCCTCACCCCGCTGGCCGGCATCCCCGGCACGGCACACATCCTGGGTGGCGCAGTCATGGGCGAATCGCCCGAAACCGGCGTCATTGACCGCCACAACCGGGTTTTTGGGTATCAAAATATGCTGGTCTGCGACGGCTCGATGATTTCCGCGAATCCGGGGGTGAATCCTGCGCTTTCGATTACGGCGATTTCGGAAAGGGCGATGGAACAGGTGTGAGGTTACATGTCGGACACCTCGGAGGTGTCCGACATGTAACCTCACACCTGTTCCGTTTTATAGATTTCGGGTTCACGTGTCGGACACTTTTGGAAGTGTCCGACACGTGAACCCGAAATCTATAAAACAACCCACCAAATATGAATTACACAACAAAATAACATACGATGAAAACCAACTACTGGGCGAAACTCGAGCCCAACACCTGCTATCACATCTACAATCGCGCTGTGGGAAACGACAACCTTTTCCTGAAAAACGAGCATTACCTCTATTTTCTGGGGCGCTGGGAGGAATATATTGTTCCGTATTTTAGCACCTATGCTTATTGCCTGATGCCGAACCATTTCCATTTTTTAGCCAAAGCCAAACCCCTGACGCCTGATATTTTGGCTTTGATTGGAAAGATTCCTTCCCAAAAAGCGGCGGCATTTTTGCGTGGCGAAGTGGACACCAACACATTTTACACGTCCCAGTTTAAAGCGATGTTCAATAGTTATTCCGGAGGATTTAATAAAGAGCAGGACAGACATGGCAGTCTGTTTCAGGCAAAATTTAAAAGGATCATCATTCGGGATGAAGTGCATTTTATTGACAAATTACAGTACATCCACCACAATGTGATCCACCACGGCTTTGGCATTCATTATGACGACTGGCCTTTTAGTTCCTACGGCATCTACATCGAACAGCAACCGCACTGGCTGGCAATGGCACCGGTGCTTCAGCTTTTTCAAAACGAACAGGATCCCTTAGGAATTAAAAACTTTGTGGCATCGCACGAGGCATATCGGATGAATTTTCGCGGGGATGTTGGGTTTTAGGGGTTGGCGACGGTAAGGC